>JAVVPN010000037.1:0-26953 GCA_036655755.1 Bacteroidales bacterium
TGCTTCTCGAATGGAATCGCCTCGACCCTGTGGACGATACCGAACGTAAACGCAACGATGCCGTAGCCAAAATTCAGGGCAAGCGGAATCCGTATATCGACGATCCGGAACTGGCCGAATATATCTGGGGAGATAAAATCGGACAGCCTTATAATATGACCCGTATCGCAATGCCGATAGCTGTTTATCGTGATTAAACAGAACTTAAAAGATGGCACAAAATCAATCAAATTTATATTGATTGATTTTGTGCCATCTTTTATTTATTAATATATCCACAATTTACATCGTAAACATTTTAGCAATCACATCTAATAAGTTGTTACGTTCACTATTCGACAATGTGGCTAAACAATCACCAACACGCGAACGATCAATACAGCGAATCTGATCTGTAGCGATTTCCCCTTTCTTCCCATTTATATCACATAACACACGCCATGGATAATCGCGTAAAGTGAATGTAAGGGGCATCACGATTACAGTATTCAAATACCGATTCAATTCGTCGGGAGAGATAACAACACAGGGTCTTTTTTTGTTGATTTCACTCCCTTGAGTGGGGTCTAGGTTTATCCAATAAACAGAAAACCGCTTAATCAAACACTGTTTTTTCACCATTCTTCAAACGCTTCTTCCGAAAAAACATCCGGCATTAATAACTGATCATCTCCTCTTTCGGCACATTCTTTTGCCGAAAGCTCCCAGCCTTGGCGCGGAGAGGTTTCTATTATTATTTTCCCATCTTTTACAGAAATATCTACCGCGCTCTTCTCTTTTATCTTCAATTCCCGCAAAACAGAAGCGGGTAATATAATACCCTTACTATTCCCTATGTTTATGATATTTGTCCACATATTCTTAAATGCTATTCTATATATACTTCCACAAAGATGCCTTTTTAAATTATAACATTGTTAGTACATTTTGTAATTAACATCCTTATATTACAAAGCATCCCCTCCCCCCCGATCGTTGTCATTGCAAGCCTCAAAACCCTTGTTTTTAGATTTATCAACAAAAAGGAGTGCGAAATATTTTTCTAACTAAAAAATATTCAATACATTTGCAAGCCGAAAGGATCACTCTTTACCAACGTATTAGAAAATAAATATTTAAAGACTATATAGCAATGAAACAAGGACTTCATCCTGAAAACTACCGTCCAGTAGTATTCAAAGACATGTCAAATGATGACACTTTTATCACTCGTTCTACAGTAAACACGCGTGAAACAATCGAAATCGATGGTGTTACATATCCGTTGGTAAAACTTGAGATCACTAGCTCATCTCACCCTTTCTACACAGGTAAATCAACTTTGGTAGATACAGCAGGACGTGTGGACAAGTTTATGACTCGTTACGCAAACCGCAAAAAATAATTCCTTTCACAAGGAAAAAAATACAAAAAGGATGTCTGTTTCAGGCATCCTTTTTTTGTACCTTTAAATAAGATTCATAATCCCTGTAGCCATGATACAGAAAAACGTACACAAACCGAATATTATCATGGTGGATGGCGAGATTCGCAACAACCTGCTGCCCCTCTCCTTCTGCCGTCCGGTAGCCGACTTTCGCTTCGGCATTCTCACCATACGTGAAAAATGGGAGCGTACACTGCCAGGCTATTACTCTTATCTTACCGAAGAGTATCTGGCTGCCAAGTTTCCGATATCAGTAAGCGACGACAATCTGTTTATCGCCGGCAATATATGCCCTTCGCTGATGCTAAGCGCCGAAATCGTTAATCTGCGTGAAGGAGAGGCACTGATGAATAAAGAACGGCTGATTGCCTTCCGGGGTACGATTGAGCAATACAAGAGTCGGTCATTCATCTACCAAACCGAAACGGAAAGCGAAATCCTCTTTTTCGAACATCTTTACGACTTGTTCCTGCTCAACGGGCAAGCGATTGAGGACGACTTCCGGCTGATTGTAGATGGGCGTACCGGTACTCCCCTAAGCGACAGCGTACGGGTGATCGGCGAGCGCTATTATCCCGATGGAACGCCTAAGATATTCCTCGAAGCGGGTGCTTCGGTAGAATGTGCGATTCTGAACGTTACCAATGGCCCGGTATATATAGGCAATCATGCCGAAATTCAGGAAGGCAGCGCTATCCGCGCCCCTTTTGCCGCTTGCGAACATGCGGTGGTGAATATGAACTCTAAAATTTACGGTGCTACCACCCTGGGCCCTTATTGCAAAGTGGGAGGCGAACTCAACAACGTGCTCCTATTCGGCTATTCGAACAAGGCACATGAGGGATTCCTGGGAAATGCCGTGGTGGGCGAATGGTGTAATATCGGAGCGGGCACGAATGCCTCGAACCTAAAAAACGATTACTCCGAAATCAAGCTATGGAATTATCCGCAAGGCAGATTCCTGAAAACAGGATTGCAGTTTTGCGGGCTGATCATGGGAGATCATTCAAAAGCGGGCATCAACTGCATGTTTAATACGGCTACGGTATTGGGCGTGGGCGTAAATATACACGGGTCGGGCTTCCCCCGCAACTTCGTACCCTCGTTCAGCGAAGGTGGCACTGCCGGATTCTCGGATGTCATGTTACCGAAATTCTTTCAAACCGCTTCTCGCATGATGGAACGTCGTGGCAAAGAACTAACGGAGCAGGATCGCGAGATATTCGAATTTATCTATACGCAGGCTGAAAATTACAAGTAAAAACACCATTCATCGTGCAATTAACCACAAAGTGGGATAGACGTTAATCTATCCCACTTTGGTTTGCATTCTGCGATTTATAATAGTTGATGCGTTTTGTCCAAGGACGATATTCAAAAGGGAAAACCGATTGTTGCTTTGCCCATTTGTTCCATTTTTTTTCGAGTTTGATCACTTTATCGGGATATTGAGCCGAAATATCAGTCGTTTCGAATGGATCGGCTTCGAGATTGATCAATTCCCATGGAGTTTTACCATTGGCACGAACGAGTTTCCATCCGTCAGAAATAATGGCGCAAGAGGTCTGATGCTCGAAATAAAGATCTCTTTTCTTTATCTTCTTATTTTCTCTTGCCGGTAAAAGGGATATCCCCGGTAATCGAACCTTATTCCCCTGAAATTTTGCAGGATATTCGGCATGGGCTAAATCCAAACAAGTTGGGAAGATGTCGATGATATGGCTTGCTTCATTACAAAACAATCCTTTTTGTGTATTCTTGTTTTCATCCCCGTGCATAATAATCAGCGGCGAACTTGTGCCTCCTTGGAATGTCCACTGTTTATAACTTCTGAAAGGTGTATTGCTCAGATCAGCCATCAGCTGCCCCAGATATCCCCCTTCATTCGTAGCTCCATTGTCGCTAAGAAAAATAAACACCGTATTTTCATAGATCCCCTGCTCTTTTGTAGCTTGAATCACCTCTCCGATGCCATCATCCATAATTTCTATCATAGCCGCAAAAGTGGCCATATCCGTGATCCATTGCTCCTGTTTCTTTTTATCGAGCGATTCCCAAGCGGGACGATTTTCACCAAACTCTTTCTGATGAATCGGAAGTTGCTGCTCGGTATTGAATATACCCAAGACTTGTTGTCGTTCGAAACGTTGTTTTTTTAAAACGTCATAGCCTACCCGATATCTTTCACGACAGGCATCTACCCGTTCTTTGGGAGCCTGCAATGGCAGGTGGGGAGCATAGTGAGCGATATATAGAAACATCGGTTCCTCTTTCGGATGTTGATGAATGAAACTAACTGCCGAATCTGTAATCGCAGTCGTGTAATAATAATCATCCGGAAGTTCGGTAATTCGATTCAGATCAGAGTATACCGGTGTCGGTTTATAATAACTCCCTCCTCCGCTCAGACAACCGTAATATTTATCAAATCCACGCTGAATCGGATAACTACCGTTTGGCCGATTAAAAGCCCCATCTACGGTAACATGCCATTTCCCACTCAGATAATTGGCATATCCATTCTGTCCTAATATCTCGGCAATTGTGGGAATATCATTTCTGATCTGCCCCCGATATCCGGGACGATGCTCATCAACAGCTGTCATCCAGCCCATGCCAGCTTCATGTTGGTAATAACCTGTCATCAGGGCTGCCCGACTGGGACAGCTTCGGCCCGAATTTTTAAATTGAGTAAATCGAACTCCGTTCTTTCCCAGAAAATCAATATTCGGAGTATTCACTTCACCGCCGTAACATCCAAGATCTGAAAATCCCATATCGTCACACATGATTAGCACGATATTGGGCGATTGTTTCGTTTTTTCGCCAGATATGGCATTCATCGGGTTAAGAATAGAAAGAAGAGAGATGCTTGCAATCGAAATATTTCTCATTTAGATTTAGATTTTCATTTTTTGCAATGATATCGGATGGTTAAATTAAGAGACGAACCGATTATCAAACTCGCCCAAATTGTGTGATTCCATTAGGTGTCTTATTTGACAGGTATCTTTATCTCACAATTGAAATAAGGCGCTATCTCTTTCCAAATATAGTCAGGTACCGTTTCGCTATACGATTGCGAGGCAATCACCTCGTTCGATACCGGATCGAACGTGAGTTTTATCAAATCCATATCGATCGATTGGAAAGCCTGACGAAAACCGGCATCGTTACGATCAACCGAATCTTTCACAAAGTCCGATCGGTCGGGCATCCGGAAATGGTCCTTCAAGGAGAGCGGCTGCCAGGTAGTGGTATAGAAAGAGATCTCCGAATCGCATACCGGCGCGCAGGTGGTTTTTATCACCGCTATCATCTGCTCATCCTCCTGAAAAGGAAACAATTTCATTTCGAACGTACTATTTTCAGAAGTTTCAATACGCAGGTATTTATCTGATAACTCGGTAAGCTCGGAAGTACCACCCAAACGGTTTGGCACCCGGGCCAACTGACCCGCTTTTTTCATATCCACCATATCCTTGCGTCGATTCGATTCGATTTGCAATAAATGCTGCTCGGGGATGATTTCAAAATATACGGCAGCCGATTGTCCCAACAATGTGGTGCAGGAGGCAATCAGCGAAAGAAGCAACAGCTTTGATCTCATTTGTATATAATCTTTTATACTTATTATTGTACGAACAAATATAAGCATTCAGCGTCTATTTGCTTCCCAAATAGAGTAAAAACATCGCTATGAGCACCATAACCAAATCGACCGCCTTTCCTTTGATATTCTTTTCACGGAAGAACAACCATCCTGCCAGAAAACTCACCAATACGCCGCTACGGCGCACAAGCGACACGATAGAGATCAGTGCGTTCTGATCGCTGAGCGAAAAGAAATAGGCGAAATCGGCACACACCAAAAAGATGGAAATAAGCGGAATGCTCCAGCGCCAGCTAAAAGGGGAACTGGTTTTGCGCTTGGGATACCAGATAAAAATCATCAGCAATCCCATCATGATCACCTGGTAAAAATTATACCATGCCTGCACCGTCATACGGTCGAACATCATGCGCTGCATCAGGAACTTGTCATACAATCCGCTCATGGCGCCCGTAATGGTAGCCATCACAATACACCAAATCCATTTGTTATGACCGAACCGGATCCCCTCTTTCTTTCCCGAAAGCGAAAGCGACCAGAAACCGATCAGCGATAGGATGATACCGGCCCACTGATACCCGTTGAGCTGCTCTCCGAAAATCAGAATCGCTCCGGTAAGCGTCAGGATAGGCTGCGAGGCCTTGATGGGCGAAGCAATGGTAATGGGCAGGTTTTTAAGTGCGAAATAGGCAAACAACCACGAAGAGAGTACGATTACCGATTTGAGTATGATAAAGAAATGGGTATGGAGCGTGGCCGGCGGCACATAAAAGATGGTTTGCTGCATCGTTTCGGGCACTACATACGAGGCAATGATGACCGGCAAAAAAATCAACGAACAAAATACCGTATTCAGGAATAATACCGGAATCACGGCATTCTTATTAAGCGATACTTTTTTAAATACGTCATAGAAGCCCAGCAATGCCGCTGAGAGAAAGGCTAAGGATAACCACATAATGAGATGATAATATATTTACAGGAATAATTCGGCCGGATATTCGATATCCACCAGGAAGAGTGCTTGCCCCAACGCCGAATCGCCCGCTTTGCAGCGATCTTTCTGTTCGATTACACGTCGGAAATCATCGAGTGTTAGTTTACCGCGGCCCACCTGAAGCAGTGTACCCACGATAGCGCGCACCATGTTGCGCAAAAAACGGTCGGCCTTAATAGTAAATACCATTTCGCCCTCACCGCTCTGCTCCCAATACGCCTCCATAATCTGGCAGTTATTGGTTTTCACATCGGTATGCAAACGTGAGAAGCTGGTAAAGTCGATGTAATCGAATAAGATACGGGCAGCCTCGTTCATGCGGTCGATGTCGAAATCGCCCCGCACCTTACAGCGCAAATCGCCCGCGAAAGGATCTTTGCGGGTAGTTACATAATATTTATAGGTGCGCGAGGTTGCCGAGAAGCGCGCATGCGCCTCCTCCGTAACCGGCACGATTTTATGAATGGCAATATCTTTGGGCAATACGCGATTGAGGCGGTCGGCAAACTGCTCCGCATCGGCAAGCGGCTCGTCGAGGTCGAAGTGAGCCACCATCAAAGAGGCATGCACACCGGTATCGGTACGTCCCGCTCCCACAATCGGAGTAGGGCGACGCAAAATCATCGATAGCGATTCTTCAATACATTGTTGCACACTGATGGCATTGGGCTGATTTTGCCAGCCATGATAAGCGGATCCGTTATAAGCGAGGTAAATAAAATAGCGTTGCACGTTGTTTTCAATTTTTCTTTTCAGATTGCAAAGATAGCATAACCCCTTCGCAATCTGCCCCGCAAAAAGGTAAAATTACCTTACGGTGATGTGAAAGCATCCCTGCTTCACTTCATACTTCACATAACACTTACCCGCTTTACGCTGATCGCGCAATACCTCCGCAAGCAGGTGTTTAAGATGTTCGGTAGGTATTTCATGCGGATAATCGGATTCAATCCGGTTAAAACGGGCATACGAAATATCGATCGTAGTGCCGTAGCGGTGGGCCGAATTCGCACTGGCATTCCCGTTGCGCCGGCGTAGTTTCTTGACATCGGCATTCGAGCGCAATACGCTGGTTACGATGAGCTGATAGCCTCCTACCCCTTGCGAGGCTAATGAATCCTGAAAACTCTGCGCTATATTTTCGAGCAGATCTTTTGCCCGTGGCACAAGGTAAGGAATAGAGTGTGTGAGCTTATCGATCTTATACAGGTCGCACGATTCGATCTCCTTCAGCTTACTGCGATGCTTTTCGGCATCTTCGCGCGAATCCACTTCGGGCACGCCCCATTTTTTGGCGGCCGCCAGATGTTCGGGATTCAAATCGTTAAAAATTTTCCGGAAATTACCGAAATGGCGAATTTTAATCTCTTTTTTATCAACAACCTTCGGAGTACTGCAAGCGCACCGGCCCAGTGAAAATAATGCGATTAATAGGGATACTCCTGCAATCAGGAGTTTTATTCTTTTGTTTAGCACTTTTTTCTGTGTTTGTTATGAGATACAAAGATAAAAAAGAGATTTTAAAACAACGCGATATATTTTTCCATGTCATACTTACGTCTTAACCCGGCTTCGTTCATATAACGGACTAGGCCGAAAACAGGTCGCTCCTGCCACGGACGATCGTGCAGTCCAAAACACCACCCTACGCCGACAAACGAATTCGCATCGCGCCCGTCCACGAAATAACGGTTATTGAGCAGCAGCATCGTTTGGAACGCCTCTTCGGGCGACTTGCTCCATTCAATAATCTTTTTTCCCCAGTACATCCGCATCGTATTCTCCATATAACCGGTCTGAAGCATTTCGCGCATCGCCGCGTTCCAGCACGGATCATGGGTGGCAGCGCTTTCGAGCGTCGCGCAGTCATAAAGATAAGGGCGCTGATCGGCTGCATGTTCGCGCAGCGTGCGCCGCGACCATTCGGGCAACGCTTCGTAACAATCGTAACGGGGTGTATAGTAAATATAGTTATGCGCCAATTCACGCCGCACGATCAGTTGCTCTATAAAAGGGGCAGCCCCGGGCAACGAGGCACAGCGCCGGTAAATGGTCAGCGGCGAGATCATGCCGAAATGCAGATAGGCACTCAATCGGGAGGTTGCCTGTAGAGCCGGATGGTTGCGGTCGGCATCATAACGGGCCAGTTTTTCGGCCACGAAAGCATCCAGCAGTCGGATCGCTTCCCCTTCGCCGCCTCTCATGGTAACGGGAGACAAATAGCGTTGTTGTTTCACTTCCTCCAGAAAATGGTCGAGTCGGGCAAGGTTGTGCGCATCCGCTGTAACCGGACTTTCCGAACGATCATAGTCAAAAGGGGTAAATGCTCCGCTAAAATATTCGAGCTTTCCGGCGAGTTTTGGACGCAACGTTCGTGCCGCCCACTCTGCTTTGTAGGAGGCCGACTCTACCGGCACCAACAGATTATCCTCAATCGCAATGACCGGGCAGGGCATCTCTTTTGCCAGCCACTCTTGCTGTTCGCGTTGAATCCGCAGATATCCCCGATCGCAAACAATACAAAACGCCTCTTGCCCGACCCGAGTAAAATCCTGATAAAAATCGCCGGATAACAATTCGAAAGAGATTCTGTTTCGTTGTAATTGGGACATCACATCGCGCAATCCGTCGGCCAGAAAAAGAAAATGACGGTAATTGGCTTCCGGAAACCGGGAGTTGAGATGAAAAACAACTTTCAGGTGTCTGCCTGTTTCACGACTAATCTGCATCGCCTTTGCCAACGCCAGGTTATCGACGATCCGAACTGACGCCTGCATCCAATAAATAACCAGATTACGGCTCTCGGGGTAATTTTTCCGGTTAAGATAAGTGACGCGCTCGGGTTGTGTAAAAAATGGATACGGCTCCATATATGCGTTTATATTGGTGTAAAATATAAACAACCGACAACGAAAGTTGGCTTAGAAGGCCTTTTTTTTATCCGGAAAGCATTCGAAGAGCAGAAATATTCAATTTTTCATCAAAAAATATTACTTTTTTTATGATAAAAACACGCTACAGGTATTGAAATGTATTGATTTTATTATATTTACAACCAAAATCAGGGACTAACCCACTAATTATTTTAAAATTATGCAAGAATTAATCGAAAAACTGGAAGCCACAATGGCAGCTTTTCAGGCAGACGCTAAGCTTCAGGCTGAAAAAGGAAACAAAGCAGCAGGAACACGCGCGCGTAAAGCGGCTCTTGAAGCAATGAAACTTTTGAAAGAATTCCGTAAAGTTTCTGTAGAAGAAGCAAAAAAATAAGAACGGAAGATACTGAAAGTATGAAAAAACTCCTTGTCGCCCGATATGGCATCATATCCGGCACAAGGAGTTTTTTTACTATCTAATTATTTATATTTGCAGCATTAAAGATCGTATATATGAATTCCATGAGATTATTCCGTTTTTTCCCTGTCGTACTGCAACTGCTCCTGCTGTTCGCCCTTCCGTGTGCGGTTGTCGCCCAACCTGCCACCGACTCGTTGCAAGTGAGCCTGCTCACCGCTTCGCCCGGATCGGAAGTTTACGAAAAATTCGGCCATACGGCCCTTCGCGTACGCGATGTATCGGGTAAAACGGATGTGGTGTTTAATTACGGGCTTTTCAGCTTCAACACCCCCAATTTCATTTTCCGGTTTGTAAAAGGCGAAACCGATTATCAGCTGGGGGCTACCGAATTCGCTTACTTCCCGATGGAGTATGCCATGCGCGGATCGCGCGTTACCGAGCAGGTGCTGAACATCTCATCCGACGAAGCGGCCCGCATATTCCGGGCTTTACTTGAAAATTATCGTCCCGAAAACCGGGTGTATCGTTATAATTTCTTTTTCGACAATTGTTCGACGCGTCCGCGCGACATGATCGCCAACAACCTGACAGACTCGATCCGGTATGCGACCCCCGACTCGCTTTTTACCTTCCGCGAGTTGGTATATAGTAAAACGGACGCATCGTCGTGGCTCTCATTCGGTATCGATCTGACACTTGGTGCAAATGCCGACCGAAAAGCCACTTATGCCGAAGCAATGTTTCTGCCCGAAATTCTGATGGACGCTTTCGAAGGTGCTACCATCGGCGATAAACCACTGGTAAACAAAACTATCGTAGTAGTAGAAGAGGATACACCCGAACTGCATTCCGCCTCTGTTTTGGATCGCCCGGTCATTGTTTGCTGGGGCCTGTTCATCCTGATTCTGGCAAGCTCCGTCATCGAATTGCGGCGTAAAAAGATAGTTCGCCCCATCGACACGCTGCTTTTCGGAATAGCAGGTCTGGCAGGATGCGTATTGTTCTTTTTAAACTTTATTTCAGTGCATCCCGCCGTTGATGATAATTACAACTGCATCTGGTTACAACCCCTGCAATTATTTGCTGCAATCGCAGTATGGGTAAAATCGGCAAAAAGAGTTCTGTATTATTACCATTTTGCTAACTTTGTAGCTTTATTATTGTTGCTGTTATTCTATGGGGTGATTCCTCAGCATTTTAATGCTGCCTTCTTTCCCTTGATTGGCGTTCTTATGCTACGCTCAGCACTCCATATAATTTTGAGATTGAAAAACCATCGTTGATGAATCGTTTCTTAACATCCCTTATTGTCGTTCTGGCAGCTACCAATCTGAACGCCCAGCAAATATCCGGGCTTCCGAAACTGGTGGTTGGTATCACTGTTGACCAGTTGCGGGGCGACTATCTGAATTATCTTTATCAGGCTTTTGGCGAAAAGGGTTTTAAGCGACTCATGGAAAACGGGTTGCTTTATGAAAACGTCGCGTTTAATTTCGAACGTCCCGACCGAGCCTCGGCCATGGCTACCCTCTTTACAGGAGCTTACCCGAATGTAAACGGCATCATCGCCAATACTTTTTTTAATACAGCGAACCTGCGTACCGAATCGATCATGCATGATCTGAAGTACATGGGTAACTATACGGGCCTTTCTGTTTCACCCAACCGTATCCTCTCCTCTACTTTGACGGACGAGCTGAAAGTTGCGTCGAACGGATTGAGCCGCATCTACGCCATTGCTCCCGATATGGAGCAAGCCCTGATCGGAGGCGGACACGCTGCCGACGGTGCTTTCTGGATCGACAATATCAACGGGAAATGGGCTACCTCTACTTTTTACAAAGACGTACCGTTTTTTGTAGAGCGTTACAACCGCACCGACGCGCTCGATAAACGCATCGAAGACGCAAGCTGGGAACCGATGTTGCCGGTAAGCGCTTATCGCTTTATCCCCTACCTGTCGAACGACTGGAGTTTTCGCCACTCTTTCGGCCGTATCCGCAAAGACCAATACAAACAATTTAAAACCAGCGCGCTTGTCAATGACGAGATCAACCGCTTTATCGAATTGTTTCTTAAAAACGGTGGTCTTGCCAAAAACAACAATCCCGATTTTCTGAGCATCACTTACAATGCTGGCACCTATATGGAGGGTAGCCCGCAACAGTATTCGCTCGAAACCCAGGATACTTACCTGCGACTCGATAAAACATTGGGCAATCTGCTCGATATGATCGACAAAACGGTAGGACTGCAAAACACCTTTATTTTCCTGACCTCTACCGGCAACTTCAATACCGAACTTAAACCGGCCGAGCGCTATCAGATTCCGACCGGCGAATTTCATCCGGAACGTTGCACCGCGTTGCTCAACACCTATCTGATGGCATTGTACGGACAGGAAAACTGGGTAACAGGCTACAACGATCAGCAGATTTATCTGAATCGCCGCCTGATTGAAGACAAAAAGGTAGATCTGAAAGAGATTCAGGTAAAAGCAGCCGAATTTGTCATTCAGTTTTCGGGTGTACAAGACGTAATCACAGCTCATCAGTTACTACACGGTAACTGGAATGAAAAAATAAATCGCTACCGCAACGGATTCCACCGCAAGCTATCAGGCGATCTTCTCCTGGCGATTCAGCCCGGATGGTCGATTATCCTGGACAGCCGTTTGGAAAAAACCCAAACCGTACGAATGGATGGAATACCGGCTCCGCTGATTTTATACGGACCTCAGATCCGCGCGGAAAAAGTAGCTCGTGTCATCGACGCAACGGAACTGGCTCCGACTGTTTCGAAAGTGTTGCGTATCCGATCGCCGAATGCCTGCGATGCGCTACCTTTACCGGAAGTTCGGTAAAACAAACATTTTCAGACAACATCGATTACAAATAAAAAAACACAACACATTATATGGGACTTAATGATTTCCTGAAAAAAATCTTCGGAAACAAATCACAGAGAGACTTGAAAGAGATTCAGCCATACGTGGATAAGATTAACGCAATCTATCCTGAAATCGCTGCTCTTTCGAATGACGAGTTACGTAACCGCACACAAGCTGTGATGCAGCGCTTACAAGAGGCTGTAGCGGCCGAACGTGAACAGATCGCCAAACTCAAAGAGGGGATCGAAGATATGGAAGTGGAAGCTCGCGAAAAGAACTGGGCAGAGATCGACCGTCTTGAAAAAGCAATCGTCGATAAATATGAAGAGGTTCTTGAAGCTGCTATTCCGGAAGTATTCTCTATCGTTAAAAATACAGGTCTTCGTTTTACTAACGCTGACGAAATTGAAGTTACCGCTACCGATTTCGACCGCGAACTGGCCGTGACGAAAGATTTCGTTCGCATCGAAGGCGACAAAGCGATCTATTCAACTACCTGGAAAGCGGGTGGTAACGATATGCGCTGGGGTATGACGCACTACGACGTTCAGTTGTTCGGGGGTGTGGTACTTCACAAAGGTAAAATCGCCGAAATGGCAACCGGTGAGGGTAAAACATTGGTGGCTACATTGCCGGTGTTCCTAAACGCATTGACTCGCAACGGGGTGCATGTGGTAACGGTAAATGACTATTTGGCAAAACGTGACTCGGAATGGATGGGGCCGTTGTATATGTTCCACGGACTTTCGGTTGATTGCATCGACCGTCACCAGCCGAACTCGGACGCACGCCGCAAAGCATATGAAGCCGACATCACATTCGGTACGAACAACGAATTCGGTTTCGACTACCTGCGCGATAACATGGCGATCAGCCCGAAAGACCTTGTACAGCGCAAACACAACTATGCGATTGTCGATGAGGTTGACTCGGTATTGATTGACGACGCCCGTACGCCGTTGATCATCTCGGGTCCGGTACCGAAAGGGGAAGACCAGATGTTCGAACAATTCTGCCCGCGTGTTGAAACCATCGTGAAAGAGCAGAAGAACATGACTACCAAACTGTTGGTGGAAGCAAAACAAAAACTCGCTTCAACCGACTCTAAAGTACGTGAAGAGGGTGCTCTATTGCTATACCGTACATACAAAGGTCTGCCTAAAAACAGCGCGCTGATCAAATACCTGAGTGAACCGGGTATCAAAGCAGCCATGCTGAAGGCGGAAGAATTCTATATGGCCGACAACAACCGCCAAATGCCGGTTGTAACGGATCCGTTGTATTTCGTAATCGACGAAAAGAACAACAGCATCGAGCTGACCGACAAGGGTATCGATATGCTTACCGGAAACTCGGACGACCCTGAATTCTTCGTATTGCCGGATATCGGTTCGCAGATTTCGGAATTGGAACACAGCGAGCTGACCGACGAAGAAAAACAGGCTAAGAAAGATGAAATCATGCAGAACTATGCGGTGAAAGCGGAACGCGTACACACCGTAAACCAGTTGCTGAAAGCATACACGATGTTTGAAAAAGACGTTGAGTATGTGGTGATGGATAATAAGGTGAAGATCGTTGACGAGCAGACAGGCCGTATCATGGAGGGTCGCCGTTATTCTGACGGACTACACCAGGCGATCGAAGCGAAAGAGCGTGTAACGGTTGAGGCCGCTACGCAGACATTCGCTACAATCACGCTTCAGAACTACTTCCGTATGTATCATAAGCTATCGGGTATGACCGGTACTGCCGAAACGGAAGCAGGCGAGTTGTGGGATATCTACAAACTGGACGTGGTAACCATCCCGACAAACCGTCCGATTGCCCGTAACGATATGAACGACCGCGTTTATAAAACAAAACGCGAAAAATATACAGCCGTAATCGAAGAGATCGTTCGCCTGGTGGAAGCCGGACGTCCGGTTCTGGTAGGTACCACTTCGGTTGAAATCTCTGAATTATTGGGCAAAATGCTTACCATGCGTAAGATTCCGCACAATGTATTGAATGCGAAACTACACCAGCGTGAGGCTGATATCGTTGCGTTGGCCGGACAGGCTAGTACGGTAACGATCGCTACCAACATGGCGGGTCGTGGTACCGACATCAAACTTTCGGATGCGGTTAAAGCAGCAGGTGGTTTGGCCATCATCGGTACCGAGCGTCACGAATCGCGTCGTGTTGACCGTCAGTTGCGTGGTCGTGCAGGACGTCAGGGTGACCCGGGTTCTTCTGTATTCTACGTATCGCTTGAAGACGATTTGATGCGTCTGTTCTCTTCAGACCGTATCGTGAAAGTGATGGACCGTTTAGGATTCGAAGAGGGTGAGATGATTGAACACAACATGATTTCGAATGCAATCGAGCGTGCCCAGAAGAAAGTGGAAGAAAACAACTTCGGTATCCGTAAACGTTTGCTGGAATACGATGACGTGATGAACGCTCAGCGCGAGGTAATCTATACGAAACGTAAACACGCGTTGATGGGTGAGCGTATCGGTGTGGATATCATGAACATGATGTACGATGCCGCTAACGCGATCGTTGAAGAGCACAATGAAGTAGCCGATTACGAAGGCATGAAGTTGGATGTATTCTCTGTATTCACAATCGAAATGCCGTTTGCTGAAGAAGATTTCAAATCATTGAAAGCCGAAAAACAGGTGGGGATGATTTTCGAAGCTGCAATGGATGCTTTCAAACGTAAAAACGAACGTCTTGCTGAAATCGCCAATCCGGTTATCTCGCAGGTATATGAGCACCAGGGTGGCATGTATGAAAACATCTTGATTCCGATTACCGACGGCAAACGTATGTATAACGTATCTTGCAACCTGAAGGAAGCATACGATTCTCATTCGAAATCGGTGATCAAAGCGTTCCAGAAATCAATTCTGTTGCATACGATCGACGAGGCTTGGAAAGAACACTTGCGTGATCTCGACCAGTTGCGCCAATCGGTACAGAATGCGAGCTACGAGCAGAAAGATCCGTTGTTGATCTACAAACTTGAATCGTTCGGATTGTTCAAAACGATGATCGACTCGATCAACCGCAAAACCGTGAAGGTGCTGATGCGCGGACAGATTCCTGTACGTGAACCGGAAGAGGTGAAGCAGGCTGCTCCCGAAGAGCATCAGGACTTCAGCAAAATGAAGACTGAGAAAGATGAGATCGGTGGTACAGGTGCCAACGCGGCTCAGGAAAAAGAACCGCAGAAGCAACAACCGGTACACGCGGCTCCACACATCGGACGCAATGACGCTTGCCCTTGCGGTAGCGGCAAAAAATACAAAAACTGCCACGGACAGCATTAATTGATCCGATCGGCATAAGATAAAAGCGAAAAGGCTGCCCGATTCATGCAAATGAATTGCGGGCAGCCTTTTTTATGTCTGGTATAGGATCTGTTGCTCCCGGCCTTCTCTTTGGCTGATAGTTCGCGAGCACCCCAATAGTTGCCCGCGAAGAACACGATGTTTGCTCGCGAAGAACCCGAAAGTTGCCCACGAGCGAACATTGGGTTCTTCGGGAGCGGCCATTGGGTTCTTCACGAACCATCAATGGGTTGCTCACGGGCTGTCAGTTGGAGAATAGTGTATGAAGAGGGCTGTATTCCTCACTCAAACCCTACAAGCGAATGTAGCCTTTCTATCCGCGTTCCCCTTAAATGTTATTATCTTTGAAGCAAAATCAACCGAAGAAAAGATGGAATCATTTATCGAACTCGAACAAGTGCGTTTTTATGCGTATCACGGCGTAATGCCGCAAGAAAAACAGGTAGGTAATTATTTTGAAGTGAATCTGCTGGTAAAAACCAATTTCGAAAAAGCGCTCAATGAAGATTCGCTCGAAAACACAATCAGCTATGCGGATATATACGAGGTGATTAAAACCGAAATGATGATTCCCTCCGATTTGATTGAGCATGTTGCTGGACGAATTGTGCGCGCGCTTACCGCCCGCTGGGAAACGATTGACGAAATAAAATTAAAAGTATCGAAGCTGAACCCGCCTATTCCGGGTGAAATTGCCAAAGCATCAGTCTTGTTGAACTGGGAAAAATAAGAATTGCTATTTCTTATATGGCAATTATGCTTACTTTTGCAGCGTTAAAAAATACGCTAAAATGAAAAAGATCACATTCATCGCATTATTCTTAGCTCTTGCATCTGTGGCTCTTATGGCTCAGAACGTTCAGTTACATTACGACTTCGGCCGTAACATTTACAACAAAGAGATGTCGGGCCGTCCGCAACTAACCACTACGATTGAAATGTTTCGCCCCGACTCATGGGGAAGCACATTCTTCTTTGTAGATATGGATTATACGAAAGACGGAGTAGCCGGAGCTTATTGGGAGATTGCCCGCGAATTGAAATTCTGGGAAGCGCCGTTTTCGGCACACGTTGAATATAACGGAGGGATTACAAATGCCGCTTCACTGAGCAACTGCTACCTTGTGGGGCCAACCTATACTTACAATAATCCGAATTTTTCGAAAGGATTCTCGCTGACGGCAATGTATAAATTCATTCAGCACAGCAAGTTCTTTAATGGCGACCGCAATAATTTCCAGCTGACCGGTACATGGTATGTGAATTTCGCGGATGACAAATGTTCATTTACCGGTTTCGCCGACTGGTGGAGAGAAGAAAATCTGCACGGTAACTTTATTTTCATGACCGAACCGCAGTTCTGGGTGAACCTGAATAAGTTTAAACGCATCAACGATAAGTTTAATCTGAGTGTTGGTACTGAAGTGGAGGTTACTTACAACTTCGCCGGAAACGATGGTTTCTATGTCGTACCTACTCTGGCCATGAAATGGTCATTCTGATAAAGACGGAACACTGATCCGGATACAATTAAGCTGCAATACGCTGTTATAGATACAGAATATTGCAGCTTAATTATTTATATATACTTGCTGTTTTTACATAGGCACCTGCTCTTCACCCGGAAGAACATCTTTCTCCTGTGGCAAGATCAGATTCAATACCACCCCGAGCAGGGCAGCCAGTCCGATGCCGGCCAGTGTGAAATCGCCGAACTCGAATACCGCACCTCCGATACCGGAAGTCAGCACCAGCGAAGCGATGATCAGATTACGTGTTTTTCCCAAATCCACCTGATTCTGAATCAGATTGCTGATACCTACCGAAGCAATGGTTCCGAAAAGCAAAAGCATGATGCCACCCAATACCGATTGAGGTATGGTTTTAAGTAAGGCACTGATCTTACCGAATACGGAAAATACGATGCCGGTTACCGCTGCGATGCGGATTACAGCCGGATCGGTGATCTTTGTAAGTGAAATAGCACCTGTTACTTCCGAATAAGTGGTTACGGGAGGACCCCCTACCAATCCGGAGAAAACACAAGCCAATCCGTCGCCAAGCATCGTACGGTTTAGCCCCGGCTCCTTAATGAAATCCTTCCCTGTCACGGCGTTAATGGTGTACATATCGCCGATATGCTCAATGATGGGAGCAATCGCTACCGGAATCATGAAGAAAATCGCTTCCCACGAAAAAGCCGGTTTCACAAAAGCAGGCATCGCGATCCACGCGGCCTCCTTCACAAGGGTAAAATCGACTCCGTAAAAGAATACGGCCGCCAGATAACCCATTACGATCCCCAAGAAGATCGGAATCAGTTTAAACAATCCTTTGCCAAGCAACGATACCAATACAGCGGTGGTAAGCGCTACCAACGCAAGCACCCAGTTGTCTTTGGCCATGCTCACTCCCGTCGAAGCCAACGAAAGCCCGATCAGGATGATTACCGGCCCGATCACTACCGGCGGAAACAGGCGCTTGATAAATCCCGTTCCAAAAGTTTTGATCAGCAAACTCATCAATCCATACACCGCCCCTACGGCTACAAGGCCCGACATGGTGCCCGGCAATCCGTATAACTCGGTTGCTTTGATAATGGGTGCGATAAATGCGAAACTACTTCCCAGGAAAACAGGCACTTTCCCTTTGGTTACCAAATGAAAAATAAGCGTACCCACTCCGGCCGTAAAAAGCGCGGTTGAAGGATCGAGCCCCACTAACAAGGGCACTAATACGGTAGCTCCGAAGGCAACAAACAGAAATTGCACTCCCACCACCGTCTTTTTAAAAGGTGATAAATGTGATGTTGGACTCATACAACAGATTTTATAATTACATAATGTGGTGTGAAAACCCGTACATACGGGCAAAAAAAGGGGGCGAAAATAATATTCGCCCCTTTATAATGATATTAATCACGCTCTAAATACGTATAGCCATAAAGCCCCGATCGGTAATTCGACAAGAATTCACGTCCCTCTTCAGGAGTGATCTTACCTGCTTTCATTGAACGGGTTACCCAGCCCTCCACATTGCGGACAAGCTTACGCGGGTTATAATTTACGTAATCCAATACGTCGGCAACCGTTTCGCCATCGTACACCTGGTCAATTTCATAACGGTCGTTATACACGCTGATATGAACGGCATTGGTATCGCCGAACAGGTTGTGAAGGTCACCCAGGATCTCCTGATATGCCCCTACAAGGAATACACCGATATAATATGGTTCATGATCTTTCAATGAGTGAACCGGCAAGTTATACGGGTTGTTCTGTGTAGCGATAAAGTTATCGATCTTACCGTCCGAGTCGCACGTCATATCCTGTAAGGTAGCCGTACGAGTCGGTTTCTCATTCAGACGATGAATCGGAATGATTGGGAAAATCTGATCGATCGCCCATGAATCGGGCAACGACTGGAACAACGAGAAGTTACAGAAATACTTGTCCGGAAGCATTTTCGCAATTTTGCGAAGCTCTTCGGGTGCATGCTTCATATCCTGAGACATTTTCAGGATTTCGCGTGCGATCGACCAGAACAAACGTTCTACCTGCGCACGGGTACGCAAATCGAGCATACCAAGGCTAAACAGGTCGAGCGCTTCTTCGCGAATCTGCAAAGCGTCGTGCCATGTTTCCAGCAAGCGAGGCTGGGTCATATTCTCATAGTTCTCGAATAATTCGCGAACCAGCTCATGATCATTTTCAGAAATCTCTTCTTTCGTATCCCATTCCGGCAGTTTTGCGGTTTCCAATACTTCGAATACCAAAACCGAATGATGAGCAGTCAACGAACGTCCGCTCTCCGTAATGATATTCGGATGTGGCAGTTCATTCTTATCACACGCCTCTACGAATGCCGCAACCGAGTCGTTTACATACTCCTGGATCGTATAGTTCATGCTGCTTTCGCTCAAAGAAGAACGTGTACCATCGTAATCAACCCCTAATCCACCACCGATGTCAGTGAATTCGACGCCGAATCCCATCTTGCGCAACTGCACGTAGAACTGAGCGGCCTCGCGCAATGCGTTTTTGATATGACGGATTTTGGTAACCTGGCTACCGATATGGAAATGAATCAGACGAAGGCAATCGCCCATTTCGTTTTTCTCAAGAAAATCGATCGCATTCAGCAATTCGCTCGAATTCAGACCGAATTTGCTTACGTCGCCTCCACTTTCTTCCCATTTACCGCTACCAGAACTAGCCAGCTTGATACGGATACCGATGTTCGGACGTAGGTTTAATCGTTTGGCGATACGTGCAATTGTCTGTAATTCGTTGATTTTTTCTACAACAAGAAATATGTTACGTCCCATTTTCTGGGCAAGCAAAGCCAACTCAATGTAGTTTTCATCCTTATAACCATTACAAATGATTAAAGAATCAGAATCGATGTTCGATGCAAGCACTGCATGGAGCTCAGGTTTAGAACCTGCCTCCAGCCCGATATTGAATTTTTTACCATGGCCGACAATCTCATCGACTACCGGTTTCATCTGATTTACCTTGATCGGGTAAATAATGAAATTTTGTCCTTGGTAACCATACTCTTCGGCTGCCTCCTTGAAACAATTAGATATCTTCTCAATACGGGTATCGAGGATATCCGGAAAACGGAGTAACACGGGAGCTGTTAAATCGCGTACCTGAAGCTCATCCATCAGATCTTTCAGATCTACCGGAAAGTTTCCCGGACGAGGCGTAACAGTTACATTCCCTTTTTCGTTGATATTAAAATAATTCAGACCCCAACCGTTGATGTTATACAGTTCGGCCGAATCTTCAATACGCCATCTTCTCATTTCTTGTTAAACTGAATAAATTATTAAAATGAAGTCAGCAAAATTAAGCAGAAAAACTTATTTAAAACGCACATTTTGCATGATAAGTTGCACTCAAAATCTTTTGTTTATCATTCTTCACATTTATTCCACACTACTTTAGCTAAGAGCGTATAATTATACGTGAAATATGCGCTTACATGCAATTATTTTCCATATTCGAGCCCCTCCCATTCCGGAGTGATGTAACAGATCTTGCAACTATCGCCCTCTCCGGTTGTTTTTACAGGAATCTGTGTCAGGGTGCTTTCATCCCCCTTTTTCCAATAATAGCTCACCATGTACCAATCGTTTCCCAACGATTTTACGGCAAGGGTTTCAATACCGGTTTTATTCATGTCCTGAGCACGGATAATCGGATCAGCATCGGTACGCTCTATCATCTTTGGAATAGATTTATTCAAAAGCGCTTCGGTCAGATAGGTTTCTTTCAACTCCTTATCTTTTTCGCGGTCGAATTTACCTTCAATGTTTGACATATATTGGTGATAAAACTCCTTTACCCGCTCCATACAGGAGGCAAATGCTATATTTCCGAAACCGGAAAGAATAAAGAGTGCGATTAAAAGGATAGCTCGATTTTTCATGGCATTTGATTTTATTTAAACTTACTGAAAATTATTGGCTTACACCCTATCCAACTTCTATTAATCAGAGCTCCGAATAATATCTTTTTTTACGAAAATAATAAGCCCATACAATCGAAATATCATGATACGGCACTTTCTTTTCGGGGTGCACACTCCTCTCTTTGTAATAGGTATTTATCATTTTACGCCCATCGAGATGCGCGTTATAGATAGCCGCTACATTATCCCATTTCCCATGTATCGCAAAATTGAGTGCGGCGATGCCGTCGAGCAGTTTCCGGCGGAACAAAATACCCCGACGCTTACCTGCTGGCAGGTTCTTATAAAGCATCAATAGGTTGTTGCGGAAGTTCAGATAGGTTTTGCGGGGATTTTCGGTATCGAGGGTGGCACCACCCAAGTGATATACCACACTTTGCGGCACACACACTACCCGTTTATTGCGTCGGTGGAAACGCCAGCAAAGATCGATCTCCTCCATGTGAGCGAAGAAAAGAGCGTCGAGTCCGCCCGCTTCATGGTAATCTTTCGTCCTTGTAAAAAGGCAGGCTCCGGTAGCCCAAAAAATATCGGCAACCGTATCGTATTGCCCCAAGTCTTCCTCTACCGTATCAAATATACGCCCGCGACAAAACGGATAACCGAATCGGTCGAGATATCCCCCTGCTGCCCCCGCATGTTCAAAATGGGTACGGCGCCGGCAAGCTCGTATTTTAGGCTGGATGGCTGCTACTTCGGGATATTGATCGGCATAGGCAATCATCGGCTCAAGCCATCCTTCCGTTACCTCCACATCCGAATTAAGCAATACCACATATTCGGTATGGATATGCTTCAGAGCAATGTTATACCCTTCGGCAAAGCCTCTGTTTACCGGCATCTCAATCACCTTTACCTGCGGAAATTCCTCGCGCAACACCTGCAACGAATCATCGTCCGATCCGTTGTCAGCCACTACCAAATCGGCAAGATCGCCACAAGTATAGCGGCAAACCGATGGCAGATAGGTACGAAGCAATTCCGCTCCATTCCAGTTGAGTATAACTACCGATACTTTTTTCATGTTTAGTTAGTTTTGCGTCGTGCGATTATGTTTCCAGCGTTTATGTGTCCACAACCAATATTGAGGAGCTCTCAAAATGGTTTCTTCCATCATCCGCATGTATTTTTCAGTAATTTCAAATTCTGCAGTCTCGGGCGAATTGACCGCGATTTCGCGGAAAGTAGCCTCATAATAACCGCGTTTCACTTTTTGCACGTCGAGAAAATAGACATGCGCATCGATTTTGCGGGCTATTTTTTCGGCTCCCGTCAGACAGGGTGTATCCTGGTTGAGAAACGTAGTCCAATAATGCAGGTTGTTTTTCGACGGGGTTTGATCGGCGATAAATCCGATCATCATCTGTTTACCGGCCTTTCGGTAGCGGATAATGTCCCGTAACGTATCGTTTTTGGCAATTCCCACCGAACCAAAACGTGAGCGCAATTTCAAAAAGAACTTATCGGCGGCTTTGTTTGAAAGCGGGCGATAAATCTGCGCCATCAGTAACTGATCGGGAACCCACCGGGTGATGGATGGTACCCACTCCCAGTTGCAATAATGCCCCATCATCAGAAAGATACTTTTTCCGTCGGATGCCAGTTCATGAATAACTTCGGAGTTCGTAAACCGGAAACGGCGTTTCATTTCCCGATCCGAAATATGCATCAGTTTAATCGTCTCTACCACATAATCACAGAAATGGTGGTAAAACTGCTTTTCGATCGTACGCCGCTCTTTCTCCGATTTTTCGGGAAAAGAATTTTTCAGATTACGTCGTACAACCTTTTTGCGGTATCCCATTACGTAATAAAGCGGAAAATATAATAAATCACTCAATACATATAAAACACGCAGGGGCAGTAAAGCCCACAGATAGAGTGAATATTTAAGGATATTAAAGAGAAATGATTGCATATTATAAGGACTCTGTTTTTTGAGGAGCGAAAATTACGAAAAAAAATAGCCCGAGCATCTGCCGGGCTATAAGTTTTTATTTTGATTCGATGGTTGTGATCAACGCATCTCCTTCTTCATTGAATTCACCCAATTTCACTTCGGTAATCACATTGATCAACTCTTTCTGATAAGGAGCCTCTACACGGATATAGTTATCGGTAAATCCGTGCATCGGTTTATCTTTCGAAGGTTGTTCGAACAATACCGTGCGCGTATCTCCCCGATGAGCTTCATAAAAGGCTTTCAGCTTCTGCTCCGACAATTCAAGAATACGCTGACTGCGGATATGCTTATCTTTCGGATCAACAACATGATCGATTCTCAGAGCCATCGTACCCGGACGTTCCGAATAAGTGAATACGTGTAGCTGAGAAATATCGAGCCCTTTGATAAATTCATACGCTTTTTCAAAGTACTCGTCGGTTTCACCGCGTACCCCTACAATCACATCCACACCGATAAAGCAATGCGGCATCGCCTTCTTGATACGCTCTACTTTATGCGCGAACAAAGCCGTGTCATAACGGCGGCGCATCAGTTCGAGCACTTCATCACAACCCGATTGCAACGGAATATGGAAGTGCGGTACGAAACGCTTCGAGGTAGCTACATAGTCAATGATTTCGTCGGTCAGCAAGTTCGGCTCGATAGAAGAGATACGATAACGCTCAATTCCCTCTACCTGATCAAGTGCTTTTACAAGATCGAAGAATGTTTCGCCATTCGTTTTACCGAAATCGCCAATATTCACTCCGGTTAAAACAATCTCTTTGCCACCTTGAGCAGCCACTTCTTCCGCCTGTTTTACCAGGTCGGCGATATTTCCGTTACGGCTACGACCGCGGGCAAACGGAATCGTACAATAAGAACAATGATAATCGCAACCGTCCTGTACTTTCAGAAAGTAGCGTGTGCGGTCGCCTTGCGAACAAGATGGCTGAAACGTACGGATATCTTTCAGTTTTGACGTAATAATCGTACCCTGTCCTTCATTGGTTTTACGCATATCCCCCACATATTTCATAATGTCGAGTTTCTGCTCCGCGCCCAATACCAGATCGACATCCGGAATATCGGCTACCGCTTCCGGTTTTAACTGGGCGTAACAACCGGTTACAACGATAAAGGCACCCGGATTTTTCTTGGCAATCTTACGGATTGTCTGACGGCATTTTTTATCTGCCAATTCTGTCACCGAACATGTGTTTACCACACATACATCCGCCACCTCCCCGTTACGGGCTTTGCGTACGCCGTTTTCCTTCAGCACTTTTCCGATGGCTGAAGTTTCGGCAAAGTTGAGTTTGCAGCCCAATGTAAAGAAAGCTGCCTTTTTATTCTCAAAAATGGAATGATCTATCATTATTTTATTAAAATCTTACGTTTAAAGATGATTTTTATACTTTCCCTTTCAACCTCAACCTGTTGAGTGTCTGACGGGAAGAATGGGCGCAAAGTTATAGATTTTATGGGGTAATTCGTGTTAAGAGTTGTGTAAGATGTTTGTTATACCTATTGCAAGTCATCTCAATCTTTATAAATTTGCACAAAAAAGAGATAAGTGTGCTATGATACAACAGAACTTCATAAAGCTTTATGAGAACAGTTTCAAAGAAAACTGGGATCTTCCGGCGTTTAGCGACTATACCGATAAGACAACTTATACCTACGCGCAATTTGCTGAAGAAATTGCCCGGCTACATCTTCTGTTTGATGAAATGAAACTGAAAAAAGGCGATAAAGTAGCATTAATCGGCCGGAATAATATTGAATGGGCTACCGTCTATATGGCTGTAGTGACGTATGGTGCCGTTATCGTACCGATTCTTCAGGACTTTACCCCGAATGACATTCATCACATCGTAAACCACTCTGATTCAGTACTGCTGTTTACGGGAGATAATATCTGGGAAAATCTGGAAGAAGAACAATTTGAGAACCTCAACGGAATCTTCTCGCTGACCGATTTTCGTGTGCTTAATCAGCATAACAGCTCAAAAATCATGCAGGCGCAGAAAAAAGCGGCCGAGACATTCAAAACCCGTTATCCGAATGGATTCACGAAAGAGGATATTCGTTACGCCGATGCTTCGAACGAAGAGATCGTGCTGATCAACTATACATCAGGTACTACCGGCTTTAGCAAAGGAGTAATACTTACAGGCAATAACCTGGCCGGAAATGCCGTATTCGGTATCAACTCGCGCCTTCACTTCAAGGGTAGTCGCTGTTTGTCGTTCCTTCCGCTGGCACATGCCTATGGATGCGCGTTCGATTACCTGGTGCCTCTTGCCGTAGGTACGCACATCACCTTATTGGGTAAAATTCCTTCTCCGAAAATCATTCTCGATGCATTCGCTCAGGTAAAACCTCATCTTATCTGCTGTGTGCCGTTGGTGATGGAGAAAATATATAAGAAAAATATCCTTCCGCAACTCAACAAGCGCACCATGCGCTGGGCGCTCAACATTCCGCTGCTGGATCAGACCATCTACAAGAAGATTCGTCAGAAGATGGTAGAAAGCTTCGGCGGTAATTTCGAACAGATTATTATCGGCGGCGCGCCCCTGAACAAAGAGGTTGAGGATTTCCTGTATAAAATCAAATTTCCGTTCACCATCGGCTACGGAATGACCGAGTGCGGGCCTCTGATCAGTTATACCCACTGGAGCGAATTTATTCCGGGATCGGCCGGACGCATTCTTCCTGAAATCATGCAGGTTAAAATCGATTCGCCCGAACCACAGAGTATTCCCGGCGAAATCCTGATTAAAGGAGAAAATGTAATGCAGGGATATTATAAGAATGAAGAAGCAACGAATGCGGTTCTCGACAAAGAGGGATGGCTGCATACCGGCGATATGGGAACAGTCGATTTCGACGATACCATCTTCATCCGCGGTCGCTCAAAAACCATGATTCTCGGAGCAAGCGGGCAAAACATCTATCCGGAAGAGATCGAAGCAAAACTCAACAATCTTCCGTTTGTATTGGAAAGCTTGATCATTGAAAAGGATGGTAAACTGGTGGCACTCGTTTATCCCGATTATGGCGCGGCCGACGGCTTCGGCTTATCACCCGACGACCTGCCGATCGCAATGGAGGAAAATCGCAAAACACTCAATAAACTGGTAGCTCCGTACGAGTCTGTTTCAGCCATCCGGTTGTATCCTACCGAGTTTGAAAAGACACCGAAAAAGAGCATCAAACGCTATTTATACAATAGCATTCTCGACAAAGAATCGTAAAGACAATTGGATAGGAGGAAAATGAAATCGTTTTTCCTCCTATTTTATTTTCAGAACTTTCAGATCATTCGGCCGCCGGATCAATAAACACGATAACCCATACGAATTAATTGCAGGTCATTATTTTATACCCTAAATTTGTATTTCTAAAAAATCATACGACTCGGCTTATGACACCACTAAATACCGATATCCGTTGGGAACAACGTTTCTCCAACTACCGCCGCGCACTCCGCAAACTCTCGGATGCGGTAGCATACGTTCAGAAAGAACGTGAAGCCGGTGTGGAATTTCGCGATATGGACGATCTGAAGCTCGAAGGGCTTATCCAGCGATTCGAGTACACCCACGAATTGGCATGGAACGTGATGAAGGATTACGCCATCTATCAGGGAAATACATCGCTAACAGGATCGCGCGACGCCATACGCGAAGCGCTGGCGATGGGATTGATTACGGACGGAAACTGGATGCAGACCATCGCCGACCGCAACCGCACGTCGCATACCTACAATGAAGAGACCGCCTACGAAATCCTGCACGATGTGGTGGATATTTACTTCCGGTTATTTTGCGATTTCGAAATTCGCATGGAAGCTATTCCCATCGCAGAATCCCGATTTGACCAAACGTGTAGGAAAGGTAATTTACAGAGCTAAACAATTGACAAACAAGGATAATAACCAACAAATTTGATTAT
>JAVVPN010000038.1:0-26635 GCA_036655755.1 Bacteroidales bacterium
AAAAGGCCCCCAACTTTTTGTGACCAACGGCAGGATTTCATTGATGAACGGGAGAGTATGGAGTAGAAGAATATTATATGAAGTTTGATATGCAATAAACAAGAGTATACAGGCCGGAATATTTTTTAGCACATAAGATATAATCAGCTTTATAATAAAGGAGTATCTTTAAATTAATTATAGCGTAATTACTAATCAGTTTGACTGGTAATAAGATATGAATGAAGATATTCTGAAACAGAAAATCCAAAGATGGATTCTTTCTGTCTCCTTTCTGATATTATGTGGCAAATTTCTGGCCTTTTATATAACCAATTCGGTGGGGATTCTTACAGATGCCATGGAGAGCATCGTCAATGTGGTGGCCGGATTTATTACCTGGATCAGTTTACGTTGGGCCTCCAAACCGAAAGATAGGCAACATCCCTTCGGCCATGGAAAGATGGAGTTTATCTCCGCTTCGATCGAGGGTTTGCTGATTGCTATCGCAGGAGGACTCATTATTTACGAGGGGATAAAAAGACTTTTTTCGCCGGCTACGATTGAAAAACTCGATATCGGTATCGTTGTGGTTGCGGTAGCCGGCTTGTTGAATTACCTGATGGGTTGGTATAGCGTAAGGATGGGCAAGAAGTATAATTCATTGGCTTTGATAGCCGGAGGAAAGCACCTGCAATCGGATACATATTCATCCATCGGACTTGTTGCCGGACTTTTAGTGCTTTTCTATACGGGAATCGTATGGATTGATAGTGCGCTGGCATTGATATTCGGTACAATTATCGTGATAACCGGTTTTTCTATTTTGAGGAAAACAGTCGCCAATTTATTGGATAAGGCCGATAATGAGGTACTCGACAAGATTGTGAAGAGTATCCGCGAGAATCGTCATCCCGATTGGCTGGATATTCATAATGCGAAAATCATAAAATATGGAAGTTATCTTTATATCGATTGCGATTTAACCCTTCCGTGGTTTTACAATATCAAAGAGAGTCATGAAGCCTGCGAAAACTTGAAGAATACATTCCTGAAGCATGTCTCTGAGAAGATACAAGTATCTATCCATTCCGATCCTTGTGGAATGAAGCATTGCGAACATTGTGAAATGTTCAACTGTGAAACGCGCCAACACCCTTTCGTAGCCTTAGAAGAGATAAACATCTCCAACATCGTTCAAAGTGACGAGGAGCGCAATGAATAATCCTCGTGTTATTGGCGGATATAGATTCCGAATAGATCAACGAATGCCGGTTTCCATTTGGGTATATCGAATCTCTTTATCTCCAATAGATAAGGTAGCTTTATCTCCTTGTGTACTCCATGTTACACGACCGTCCGAATAATCGGCCCCTTTCGCCCATGCTTCAGTCTGAGGTAATAGAAAGCATTTTTTACGGTCGCTGTTTAATAAAAGAACCATACTTTCTGTATCTCCCGTGAAATAAGTTACATCATATTCTGAGCCGTCGGCTGAGGTGAAAATATAATGAGCAGGAGTTAATATCGTAAATTCAGACAATTTTTTTCCATTGTCAAATACGGGAGTCGTAACCAGAGCAGGAGCAGGGTCAATAATCTCCATAAACAGACGATTCTTGCCGTCAACATATTCTGCAATCTGAGAATTAGTTGTATCGGGTTTCATTTCATATACCTCGTCTGCAAAATAGAAGAAAGTGACTTCATTACCGTTTTCATAAAAACGCTCTAACGAAGCATATTCACCGCCCGAACCGTTTTCCAGCATTCTTATATATTTGCATACAGAAGGCAGTTTCGTTTTGTCATTGACCTTAAATAGTGTGTCCGTATCGGTATACAGAATCCCTTTTCCGATTTGATAGGAAACACCTCCGATCTGTAATTTATTTTCGCTGATTTCTCCGGTATTTCCATAGGTAATGGTTTGAGTTCCCTCTTCCAGATAGCGATCCATCATTTGATATAAGGCACTATCTATTGCTACCATTCTGAACATATCGGGTGCTCCCACGTTGGATAGGATGCCACTATAAGTTCCTTTCTCTAAATGAGCTATTCCATTTATGGTAGGTTGTGTTCCTTTGCCGACACATAATATAAAGAATAATGAAAAGAAGATACCGGAAAAAATAATCGCTTTGTTTTTCATTTATATATAACTTATTTTTTAACGCCAAGGAATAAATCCGCCATTTATATACCATAACGCTATAACCGGGATAACCCCCTATTGCTTTTCCGATTATTTTTTCGAGATATCCCTACCTTTTTTCAAACCTACCTCCGCAGCTGTTTGTCCGCGAGCAACTTAATGTTCGTCCGCGAAGAACCCAACTACCGCCCGTGAAGAATCTGACTGCCGCCCGCGAGCAACCATTGTGTTCTTCGCGGGCGGCAGTCAGATTTGTCGCGGATGGTGATCGGATTTGTCAGGAGCTATCAAAGCAAGATTACTCACTCTTTAGCGCCTCGATAGGGTCTTGATTTGTTTCGTGCCATACTCGCCAGAAAAGTATACTTAGGATAATCAGCAACGAGAACAGGACGGAGGATGCGGTGATCATCCATGAAATCGGGAGCTTCTCAGCAAAATTCTGTTGCCAGTGGTTTCCGACAAAAATGGCGGCGACGGTACCGGTGATAAGAGCGGGAAGGGCGATGATCAGTATCTCCCGGAAAAATATCGACGCGATTTGTTGAAGCGAGCCTCCGTTTACCTTGCGGATGGCAAGCTCTTTGCGGCGTCGGTTGAGCTCGTCGTTGGTATAGCCGATCAAGCCGATCAGGGCGATGAGCAGCGTAATAATGGAGCCGATCATTACCGCGTCGCGAAAATGGAGCGAGCCGTTATAGAGGTTGCGCATCTCGCTATCCCAGCTATACAGATGTACTTCGCGATCGGGCAGCAGTTGCCGCACTTTATCTTCTACGGTTTTCATTCCTTCGGGGGTAAGCCGATGCATATCGATCAGCAGATTGGTGGCGGGATAAGGGGTGTAAAACAGCACCGACGGGCGCGGGTCTTCCCCGATAATCGAGCCGATACGGAAATTTTCGTACACGCCGCAAATGGTGAAATAATCGCTACTGCCTTGGGAGTGTTCGGTAATATGGATTGATTTACCCACGATATCGTCGTCCCAACCCGCTACCGTTTTCATTTTCTCAACGAACCGACGGTCTACCATCACCTCTTTGGTAAAACCGGCGCTTTCGGAAAATACATTTCCGGCGATGATGGGAATCTGCATCGTTTCGAGGTAGTTCCGGCCGGCGAAATAAAGGTCGGCGATATTGAACAGTTGTTCTTCACGACCCTGAATGGCGATGTTATTTCCCGGTTGTCCGTTGAAAGGAAGTTGCGTGAATGAGCTTACCCGGTTGATTTCCGGAATCTGTTTCAGTTCGTCGGCAACTTTTGCACGCATTTCAGCCGGAACGCCATCGAGCGGAAGGTAGGCCAGGTTTTCATATTGGTATCCCGGCGTGTCTTCCACCATGAAGGTGTATTGGCGCCCGATGATAATGAGCAGGGTGAGCAGAAAGCCCACTGCAACAAACTGGGTGGCCAGTAAGCCTTGTTTCCACAAACGGCGGTTTTGGCGTATGTTGCGGAATGCGCTTGCGATGGGAATATGGATATACAGATAGCCTGCCACGATGCCGGTAATGAGGAATACCAACAGGCATACGCTTATGAGTAAAAAGGCGCCCTTTGAGAAAAACAGCCCTTCGAGCGAGATGCCGATCAGTTCGGTTACTTTGCCCCGGAAGGCCAGAATCAGCAGGATGCCGGCCCCTACGGCAAGTAGCAGATGCAGCAGCGCTTCGGCCATGGCGAGGTTACGAATGTGCCATCCGTTGGCGCCGTAACATTTATGTACGGCAATCTCTTTCGTCCGGTTCAGAATGACAGATACTACGATCAGCAGGTAATTCATCACCGCCGTGAAGATGAGTGCGAAAGCGAGCAGTGCCAGCAGGATATTCATACGTTTCACTTCGGGCCAACGGGCATGCACCTCGCTGATCGGATATAAATTGAAGTTGATTTTATAGCCTGCTTTTTCCAGCTCTTCTACCGGAGCATATTTGTTGAAGGCATCTACCAATCCCTTTTCCACTTTGTTCATATCGGTATCGGGATAGAGCTTGATGTAGCTGTAATAGCGTTCGTTGCCGGCATAATTGAGTGTGCCGTCCCACATGAAGTTACTGATGGAGGAGAGCGAGAGCAATACGTCGTATCTGTTTTCGCTGTTTTCGGGAATATCTTCGAAGACGCCCCCGATGGTGATTACTCGGTCGGGGTATTTTTCCATTGAAAAGGTTTTTCCGATCACATCCGTCCCGATTTTGTCGGCAATCGAGCGTGCCACCATCGCATACATGGGTTGAGCCAGCACTTTTTTCGGATCGCCAACATACACTGTGCGTGGCAGCAGGTCCATGTAACAACTATCTGCCAGTACCACGGTGGCCTGATACTTGCTTTTGTTTTCCATAACGATCGGACTCTTGGATTGCAGCATGGTTACGCGGGTTACTGCCTCTACTTCCGGTATTTCGTTTTTAATGGCAATCACGGTGCCTCCGCTGGTATTGCCGTATTCGTCCACTTCATTGTTATGTTCGGCTTCGAGGAACACTTGATAAATACGGTGATTGTCGGGGTAGAAAGTGTCATACGATTTTTCAAAATACACTTTTGCAATCAATACGAGCCCAACGGAAAGGCCCAGTGCGAGCGACAGGATCTTAATCAGGTTGTATTGCCCTTTTTTAAAGAGTGAGCGGATAGCGATGCGGATATTTTTCATCGGATTTGTATTTTTAAGGGAACCTTCGTTGGAATGCTCCCGTTTTTACAAAATAAGAAACAGATAGTGTGCCATAAATATAGATAGCAGATAATCAGTGGTTTGCGATGTGTTGTGGCCGGCTGATTTGTCTAATTATTAGACAGTTGTGTAAAATAGTTTGACAAAGGTAACTAAAACTACAACGCCCTGCTTTGAGTTTAAACAAAGCAGGGCGTAATAATCAGATTTCATCGGGCCAAGGGCACGGTTGGCCGGTGGCTTTGAAAGATGGGCGTTGTCCGTCTGCTTTACGCAGATATGCACCCAGTTCTTTGGATAGTTTCTTTACGATTTTCGGATGTTGGGCCGACAAGTCGTTTTTCTCGCCGATATCCTCGCGGATATTGAAAAGCTCTTTTTTGCCGGAGCCGTAATAATATACCAGTTTCCAGTCTTCCTTACGGATGGCACAATTAAAGTTGATGCCCGGGCCGTCGTTGCCCCAGTTGTTTGGCAGATTCCATACCAGCGAACGCCCTTTAGAGGGATCGCCTTTCTGTGTTAAGAGCGGCATGAAGCTGACACCATCTACCGGCTGTACCGTTTTATAATTGCGGACATTCGCCATCTCCAGAATCGTAGGATAGAAGTCCTCGATAATCACGTATTTATCGCATTTGGTAGCGGGGGCAACTTTGCCCGGCCAGCGCACGATCATCGGTTCGCGGATTCCCCCTTCGTATAATGATCCTTTTCCACTGTTGAGCGGGAAATTCTGTGTATGCACTTCCCCGTCGCGCCATCCCGGTTCGGCAGCAAGGCCACCATTGTCGCTCATAAACATGAGGATCGTATTGTCTGCTTCGCCGCTTTTATCGAGCCATTCCATCAAATCGCCCAGACTTTTGTCCATCCCCTCGATCAGCGAGGCGTATGCGGCCTCATGGTCTGTCATCCCCTTTTTCTTGTATTTTTCGTAAAAACGTTTGTCTACGTCGAGCGGGACGTGGATGGCATAGTGAGCCATGTAAAGGAAGAAGGGTTGCTCAAGCTTTTTGGCATGGTCGAGCGCTGTGATCGCCTCTTTGGTAAGCGCTTCGGTTACGAAGGTATCCGTACCCCAATATTTATCGAGACCGGGAATGGACATCGGCGAAATGGCTTTCCCTTCTTTGGTATGGCCGTAATTCTGTTCTCCCTGATAGCTGGCCAGACCTCCGGCCGCGTGTCCGGCGATATTCACTTCGAAGCCCATGTGATGCGGGCTTTCTCCGGGAGTATCGATGGCTCCGAAATGCGCTTTTCCGCAATGGATGGTGTGATAACCACTCGATTTAAGTAGCTCTACAAAAGAGGTTGCCTGATAGGTATGGTTGATACCGGGAGCCTGACAAACTCCGTTGTAATTCCATTCGGGCGGCGTAAGCTGCTTATCGGCACGATCGGTCGTTTTGTTTTTATGTAATGTCCAGTTCGTAACCCGGTGGCGGGTGGCATTGGCTCCGGTAATCATGCTGCAACGCGTTGGCGAGCTGATGCTGCTGGCGTAGGCTTGCGTAAACATCATGCCCTGGGTAGCCAGATGCTCCATGTTGGGCGTTTCATAAAGAGCATTGTACTTGGTTTTTTCAGTCCAGAAGGGTAGGGATGTATCTTGCCATCCCATATCATCCACCATGAACAGGATAATATTGGGACGCCGGTTGTTCGTATTTCCCGAATTGGCTGCTTCCGCTAAGCCCGACTGGCTAAGAAGAGGAGCTAAAAGAAAAGGTAATGCTAAATTTTTATTCATGTTTATATTGAGATAATATCTTTTTTTATTGAATGGAAAACGCGCTGAAATTTATAATATCGGGCGTTGCAATCTCTTGTAAAACGGTAAGGCGTAGGGCCGTGGCATTGACCGGATCGAACTTGCCGATTCGTTTATGTCCTACCGATTCTCCTTGATCTACGGTTTTCCATTTGCCATTGGTCTTTGCTTCTATTTTATATTGACGGATACGTTCGCCCTGCGCGATGTTTTCCTGAATAATATATGCATTTACAGGTTTATCCTTGTCGAGCTGAATGGTGATTGTTTTTTTGTTGCCATTCCCTTTTGCCAACGGCGTGCTGTAACGACGATTGATCTCTTCCCCCCATTCTTGCAGGCGTTTTTCATCGCCTACTGGCAGAAGTCCGCTCGGATCGGGTGTGAGACCAATAATTAGTGTCGCATTCCGGCCTACCGATTTTTCGTACATATTCATCAAATCGGCTAACGAGCAGAGGTTGTTTTCATCCTCCGGTTCCCAAAACCATTCGTGTCGGCCGTTCGCCCCGCGTAGAGGAGAGTCGGCCATGGCAGGAACCCAACAATTACCATTCTGATCGCCATGTTTAAGCAGCTTCAAATGATGGGCCTGACTTTCCACATTTTTGTTATGAGAATGAGGAGTCGGAAAGGTAGACCAACACGGATATCCCACCGTACCGGTTTCTGATCCTCCCCAACGGAAATCTGCGCGATTTACATTGTGATAGAATAAGCATTCGGGTTGGTGTTTGCTTACGATTGGTTCTACATCGGGACCGTCGCCGGCAGGATCGTCTGCGCCTCCGTCAAACCAGATCATATACAGATCGCCATAGCGGGTACAGATTTCTTCTACCATTTTCTCGCATAAGCGTCGGTACCAGGCTTGGCGGTTGGCGGCAAATTCGCCTTCGCCTTCTGCCTTGAAGTTATGAATACCCAACAAAGAGTTCCATCGGATACCGATATAAATGCCGGGTTGAATATCGTATTTGCGACAAGAATTTACGAAATCACGAACGATGTCGCCTTTTCCGTCGCGCCATTTTACAGCTTTCAGGCAATAGGGGTTCACATCGCTTTGCCATAGTCCGAATCCGGTTTCATGCGTAGCGGTTAGTACGGCAAATTTACAGCCCGCCGCTTTGGCAGCCAATACCCATTGGTCAGTATCGAGTTGGGTTGGATTAAATATATTGTAATCTTCAACCGGATTCACGCGGTTATTCCCCTGTCCGTAGCGGATTCCGTCGAAAACATGAAGATCGTAATGGAATACGGCACCCATTTCGGCCTGATGCCATTTTAACTGATGCGCTTTGGGGCGAACCACCGATTCTTTAGCCATACAAGTGGCCGAGCTTAGTAGTAATACTATAAATGCGAAAAATTTAATCATGGGATAGGATGAATTTTTAGAAAAGAATAAGGGTATGCCAAGATACTTGTAAATTAAATACGTTTGACATACCCTTTGATAAATTGTGAATGTGACGATTTATAAATTCAAATTATTCACCTTCCGGTAATGTACCGTCATTTTTACTCCAACCCGGATTCTGATAAATCGTAGAGCTTTCATAATCATTCGATCCCGGTGAAAGTGTTGTCAGACGGAACTCCTGATTGCTGATCGGATAAAGGTATTTCGCTGTATTCCAGTTAAGCCCGTTGAACCCGATGTTCGCCGTATTCTTACGGTAAGGGAGCAAGTATTTGCCATCGGCGTATGCATCTGATTTTGCAGATACGTTCGGCGTGCCTTCGGCTGTTCCGTATTCGATCAATGTTATTTTAGAAAGGGCAGAAGCTGCGTCTTCCGGTTGCGGATCGGTATATAGTTTATACGTATTGTCCCAGAAATTGCATCCCTGGATATGTACATTCTGAACCTGATCCAATGCTCGCCAGCGTTTCAAATCGGCAAAACGGAATCCCTCTGCGGCTAATTCGATACGGCGTTCGCGACGAATATTGTATAAAGTAGCATCTACCTGGGCTCCGCGTGAATAGCTACCCCAATCTTTTTGTTCCAATGCCATACTGGTCTGCGCTATCGTTTTCTGATAATCGGTATCCATGCCTGCGCGGGTACGAAGCTGCGTCCAGTATTTGTTACAATTTCCGCCCAGATTTCCGTTAAGCTCGTAATATGCTTCCATATAATTCAAATACGCTTCGGCTGCACGGAATACAGGACATCCGGTATAAGATTCGCGGGTTACCTGCATGGTTCCGGAAGTGTTCAACCCTTTACGCATACTATATCCGGTTACATTACTGTTTTCGGCTTGTCCTTCAAAGATTGGAGCGCGGTAAAAATATCCGTATCCGTCGCCGGCTTTAATGTATTCGATCAGGTTCGGACCGTCCGACAGTAAATCGCCTGTCTTTAAAATAGTCTGATCCATGCGCGGGTCGCGGTTGTCGAATACGGCATCATACGTTGCGTCGCCTTGATAAAGCGAGTTGTCGGCATAAATCGGCAAGCCGTTTTTCATCAGGTAAGAATCCACCATCGAGCGGGTAAACGCGGCGTTTCCGCCTCCATTGCGTTGCAGATAACTTACTACGAAGTGATGCGAGCTCGCTTCTGAGTTGAGGCTGTATTTACGCCATAACAAGATTTCATTGATTCCGTTCAGATCTACCGAGTTAAAGAGTGCGGCGTAATCATCGTGTAGAGAACGCGTGCCGGCTACCAAGTCGGCTGCTTCAATACTCTGCTGCAAGAAGTATTCTATTTCGGCATCCGCATTTATCTTAAAATCATTCAGATAATCAGCCGATGCTCCCGGCCAACCCGACCCCCCCGGTACAAACGCTGTACCTTTGTGATATTTTTCCCACGTACCTTCAAACAACGCTACGCGGCTCTTGACAAGGGCAGCACAATCTTTATTCAGACGGTTGCTTACCGGCGATACCGGCAACATATATTCGTAGGCTTTATCTAAGTCTGACAGAATAAAGCGTGCTACCTCATTGCGGGGACGACGTTTTGACGCTTCGCGTACGCTTTCATAATCTTCAGAAAGGACCTGAGTCAGAATAGGGAAGTCGCCCAGATTCTGTAACGCGGTAAAATAAATATAAGCACGAAAAAAGTAAACTTCACCGATATAATGGCGGATGCGGTCGTCGTTTCCTTTTAGCTTACCACTATTATAGCGTTCGATAACCGTTTCCAGAAAATAATTGGTAGCGCGGATTTTACGGAAATACTTTTTCCATAAATTTTCTTCACCTACATAGTACTGTCCTTTTACAAATAATTTGTTCGGAGTATTAGCCGTCTGATTATCAGACCCGTTGTCGATAGCGAACAACCCCAGATTATAAGTGCCCGACCCGTGAGATGGAAGAATGTTCCCGTACTCATTGTCGTTTTCATTTTCACTATCGTTATAAAATTTAGCCGCATAGGCAGCCAGGTCGGCTTCATTGTAAAGATATACGCCGGTGCTTACGCTGGTGATTGGTTCGCAATCAAGGAAGTCGTTGCAAGAAGAGGTTGCTAATCCTGCAGAGGCAATGAATGTATATAATAGAATCTTTTTCATTTGTATCAAGTTTATTACGTTCAAGTCAATATATAAATGGCGATTTCATATTGGCTTAAAATATCAGAAAGTTACGTTTACCCCCAAAGAGAAGGTTGTTTGCAGCGGATAAGTCTTCCCTGAATTATTATCTGAATATTTCGAATATGCAGTTTCCGGATCAAATCCACTTGGCAGACTGCTTATCGTGAGTAAGTTTTCGGCACTTACAAATACGCGCAGATTCTGCATTTGAATTTTGTTAAGGATGTGGCGCGGCAAAGAATAACCCACCTGTACATTTTTAAGTCGGGCATATGCTCCGTTCTGTAGGTAGCGGGTTTGTACTTCCTGATTCATATCTTTGTTCATATACATTTTAGGATAGTACGCATCCGTGTTGGCTCCGAAAACAGAAGTCGTATTTGCCGGACGATAATAATCGAGGTGTTCATTTAGTCCGGTAGATTGCCACTGACCTCCTGATATACCCCAGAAAGTAGATCCGGCCAACCATAAATCGCGTTTTGCAACACCTTGCCAGAACATGCTGAAGTCGATTCCTTTCCATTCTAATCCTAAATTCAATCCGAATATGAAGCGCGGCGTAGAGTTACCGATGATTTTACGGTCGCCCGAATCATCTACCGTATTTGCTCCTTTATTAATGATATTGTTGCCGTCCAAGTCTTTGTACATGATATCGCCTTCGCCCCAACCAGAACCCCATGAAGGATTGTTATTAGCTGTCCAGCTATCCATTTCAGACTGGCTTTTTGCGATTCCATGTGTTACATATCCCCAGATATCCCCTAATTCCTGACCTGCATAATAAGTATCGAGCGATTTTGATGCATTCGGATATTTATCGATAAAAGTGCGGGCATCCGATAAGTTGAAATTGATGTCATAATTTACTTTCTGAATATTATCGCGCCAGCCGATTGCAACTTCCCAACCTTTTGTACGCATATCGGTGTTATTGCTAGCCGGCATCTTCGATCCGAAGATGGATGCGATTTCGGCGGCAGGGCCAACCATATCGAGAGTCTTACGAATAAAATAGTCGAAGTTCAAGGTAAGGCGATTTCTGAACATCCCTAAATCCACACCTACGTTTAATGATTGTACTGTTTCCCAAGTTAAAGAGCTGCTGATTGGCAATGGCAATCCGGCAACGGTCGGTTTCATGTCGCCCATCAACCAGCTACCTCCGTTGGTCGCTACAGATTGCAGCAGATACATCGGATAGTATGACGTAGTATTCTGATTTCCTAACGTACCCCAAGAAACACGCGGTTTCAATTGGTTGATAAGCGATTCGTTAGCGGGGAAAAATTCTTCAGCGGCAATATTCCATCCCAAAGAGAAAGATCCGAATAATCCCCAACGATCTTTCTTTAGGAAGCGTGAAGAACCGTCATAACGCAAGTTACCTGCGAAAAAGTATTTATTGGAGTAATCATAATTCAAACGACCGAAGAAACCTGCAGTGGCCCAAGTATAAGCACTTGCTTCATTGATTTTATCTTCTCCGGTAGCAGCTCCGACTTCAGGTACCGACTCACTGATCAAATCCATTCGTTTAACGGATAAATAGCGGTTGTTGTATTTTTCGGTATTCACCCCCGCCATCACTTTAAACTGATGTTCGTCAATGGTATACAGGTAATCTGAGTATAAGCTGGTTGTCAGGTGGTTCGCTCTTGTCCAGTGTTGCATAGCACCCGTTTGGCCCGTAGTATAGCTTCCGCCATAAGCAAGCTCCAATGGTTCGCCATTCACATTATACTCATATACTTTGTTCAGATTTTGTCTTTGCATCTGGTCGATAAGGCGTAAGCCCGCGTTGGCATAGATATTCCAGTTTTTCAACGGATGGAATACCAACTGCCCCAGCATATATACATTGTTATTGCTAGTAATCGAGCGGCTTCCGTTTGTAATCTGCCCTAGTTTACCGTTACGCATATAGTGACCATTCGGATCTTCGAAAGGCATCATCGGCCACATACGTACGATGTCATGATAGAAAAGACCGTTGAGATCGCTATAAAGCGGATTGTCGAGTTTTGAATATACGTATTTGGCATTTACCTCGATATCGAGCCATTTATAAGGCTGAGCGTTAAATTTGGCGTTCGTAGAGATACGGTCGTAAGTGTCTTTGCCGTAACGCAGATTTCCGTCTTGGTTCAGGTAATTGGCCGAAACGTAATACTGGCATTTTTCACTACCGCCATTCACGTTCAGATTATGTTCTTGTGCCCACGACCATTTGTAATGTGTATCATACCAATTCACATTGTCATTTGCTTTTTCATGAAACTGCCAGTTCCCGTTAGAGTTAGGGATGGTAGTCGTGGTGATTTCACCATTCATGAACTGCTGGATTCTGTCGAGTGTGTTTTGATCGAAAATAGGATTCCCGCCTCCATTCACACTTCCTTCATTAAAATAATTGGCAAACTGCCACGAGTTCATCAAGTCTGGCAGATGGTTCGGTCCGTAGTAACGGGCATTCCCGGCATAAGAAACGCTGGCTTTACCAGCTTTCCCTTTTTTGGTAGTAATCAAGATCACACCAAAGGCAGCGCGCGATCCGTAAACCGAGCTTGCAGCGGCATCCTTTAATACTGAGATCGATTCGATATCATCCGGATTCAGGTTATTCATATTTCCTTCGATTCCGTCGATCAGAATCAAAGTAGAAGCTTTCGATCCGGTTGAAATTGTTCCTGTACCACGAATATTAACATCCAGAGTCTGTCCTAGCTGACCTCCGTAACCTCCTACCGAAAGATTCAAGCCCGGTACGGTTCCCTGAAGCGATTGCCCAAGATTGGTAACCGGACGCGATTCTAAAACTTTGGTATCAACGGTAGCCACGGCATCCGTCAGATTCGATTTTCGTTGCGTACCGAATCCCACGACTACCACTTCATCGAGTGTCTTGGTGTCTTCCTCTAATGAAATGAGATACTTCTTTTCTCCGGCAACGATTTTAATCTCTTTTGCCCGATATCCTACGTATGATGCCACGATCATACTGTTTACAGGTACGTCGGTGAGTGAAAAATTTCCGTCTACATCTGTGATTGTACCATGGGATGTGCCTTTGACCACAATACTTGCGCCGATAATCGGTTCATTAAGGTTTTTATCAACGACAGTACCCTGTATGGTTGTCTGCTGTGCATAAATGAATGAAATCCCTCCCATTAATAAAATGAGAAATAAGAAAATGTGTTTTTTCATATGGATCATTTAGAGTTAGATAAAGTTTTTCTGTAATGGCAAATATAAAGGAGGAGTTCTTTGGTGGGGGTACATGTTTATTTCAATTGAAATGCATGTTTAATTCATAATTGAAAAACTACGGTCATTATCAATATTTAACGGGGCATATTCATTCGAGCGAGGGTATTTATTTAATAAATCCACTTTTTTATATATTTACCAAAAAATAAGTAAATGTTATATCGCACTATCTGTTTCCTCCTATTATCGTTGTTCTGCTTTTTGGGGCCGATCCAATCTTTTGCATTTTTCGATAAAGATGCCCATCTGCTTAATATGCAAAATGGGTTAGGGAGTAATACTGTATCTTCTATCTATAAAGATCAAAAAGGATTCGTTTGGTTAGGTACCCGAAACGGATTGAGTCGTTATGATGGTACCCAAATTAAAAACTTTGATCTCGAAGCTGGTTCTGAATGGAATATTTCCGCAATTGAAGAGTTAAACGGGTCTTTGCTGGGTGTAATTGCGAATGATCGTTTGAAATGTTTTGATCGTGAAAAGGAGCTATTCATTCCTATTCATTTTACAGACGATACAGAACCTGTCTTTCATTCATTTTTTACATTGAATGATTCGGTATTGTGTGCAATGTCGTACGACCGATTCTGTGTGATGCAACTACACATGACGGGCGGTGATTTTCGGCTTTCCATACTTCGGGAGTACGCCCATTTCTTTGAAGATGAGGCTCCGCTGATATGTATGGATAAACTTCCCGACCGCCGTAAAGTTTGTATTGCAGATGAAAAATCAAGACTTGTTTTTTTCGATCTGGATCAACCTGATACTTTTCATACCCGGGTGCTTAATGGAGATCGACCTGTTACTATCAATACATTGCTTTATAATGAGGACGGTGTTTGGATCGGAACAATGGAGCAAGGTGCGATTTATCTGCATTTGCCTACGCTGAAAGAGGTGAAACTTACTTATTCAAGTTCAGATAATGTGCTTTCGCATACGGACGTATATAAAATAATCAGACTCCGGGAGCATAGTTATCTGGCAGCTACTTATAATGGATATACATTGCTTTATACCGATCCAGACGATCCGTTGAAGATAACTACCGAAGTTTATAATAATATTCTGAATTTCAAATATCAGAATATTGAAACTCGTATGATTACAGCTTATTACGATGCGAACCGAATATTATGGATCGGTACGCAGGGGGGAGGAGCGATATGGTCGGATATGCGCTCAAAATTTTATAATCGTTATTATCAAGAGCGGCATAACGAGATTTGTGCTGTATTGACAGACGATGAGAATAGGTTGTGGATGGCTACCTTTCATAAAGGGATAATGCGGGGGCAACAACCTTTCGGCCGGGAAAAACCGTTGTCTTTTTCAACTGTCGGAACGGATGAGGTGAGACAACGAAAATGTGTATTATCTGCAATCAAGGATAAGGAGGGGAACTTATGGTTTGGCAATGCCGATGGTACACTCTCTTTTATTGATAAACATACTTCCGCCTCTAAAATACATACTTTGTTTACGGAAGACCGACAGGTCAATACAAGCCCGATATGGGCACTCTTTTTGGATAGCCGCGACCGCTTCTGGATCGGAACTCAGGGAGGCCTTCTACTGCTGGATAGGAATAGTGGTATCAGTAGGTCTTTCCATTTTAAAAAAGACCAAATGGGCGAGGAACTTCCCCGGCTATATATCCGTGCTATCGCTGAAACAAAAGATGGCCATCTCTGGTTGGGTACCGCCAATAAGGGGATTTTAAAAATGATTGATGATCAAACGCTCGAAAGTAATTACGAGGATCAAAAAAATAATCTCTTTTATTCGGTTCGTTCTTTATTAGCCACTTCCGACAGTTTGTTATATATCGGTTATACTACCGGACTGGGGGTGATTGATCCTCAAAAGAATCAGATGGTTAAGTTTTATACCACTTCCGATGGGTTGTGTAGCAATTTTATCGGATCACTGATTGAGGATAATACCGGGCAGATCTGGGTCGGATCCAACTCGGGTATCTCCTATTATAACCAGCAGCATCAGCTGTTTTATAATTATTATATATCCGGCAGTAACCGATCGGCATACTTGCATGGGCAGACGTTGTTTTTTGGCAATAATAACAGCCTGACTTATTTTGATCCGGGTGCGATAATAAATACGCTGTCCGATTCGGCACATGTGTTTTTTACAGCCTTAGAGGTTAACAATAAGCCTGTCGGAATCGGGGAGAAAATAAACGGGCAAGTGATTTTAAATAAAGAGATCGGCTTTACAAAAGCAGTCGATCTGAATCATGACAACCGAAACTTCTCGATATCCTTTAATAATTTGTCCTTTTCTGCCAATACGCAGAAGTTTAAGTACCGGTTATATCCTTACCAGTCGAATTGGCTGATTGCAAACGGAGGCGAAAAGATTTCTTACATTAATCTTCCTGCCGGAGATTATAAATTTGAAGTGGTAAATCTGTATCAGGACGGAGAACCTGATAAAATTACGACGCTTCAAATAAGTATATCTCCTCATTGGAGCGATTCTTTTTGGTTTCGTTTTCTTATGGGTATCTTGGTGTTGGGTATTGTTTATTCTACATTCAGATGGGTAAGAAGACGGCACCAGCGCCGTTTGCAAGAAGTACATTTGAAACAAGAACTTGTAATCGCCAATCTTGAAAGAGAAAAAGAAAAACAAGTGCGATTGGAACGGGAGAATTTTTTCACGAATGCAGCTCATGAACTTCGTACTCCGCTCACATTAATCCTGTCTCCTTTGGCCGACTTACTACATCATACCGATCGGTCAGATCCGGCCTATGCCAGATTACAAACCATTCATAAAAATGGGAAGTCCCTGCATGCGCTGGTTGATCAATTACTCTATGTACAAAAAATCGAAGCGGGAATGGTTAAACTGCATCTATCGTATGTTGATCTAAACGCCCTTTTATCTGATATCACGGATAGCTTTGTTCAACTATCGCTGATAAAGAAAATTGATTTTCAGGTGGTATTACCCGAAAGTCCGGTTTGCTTATGGATTGATTCGCAGCAGATCAGTGGCGCCGTATCCAATTTATTGTCAAATGCCTTTAAATATACTCCCGACGGGGGGCGTATCTTACTGACGGTCGAACGTGTGCAGCAAGATCGACAAATGTATTGTCGGATTATAGTTGCCGATAACGGATGTGGTATTCCGGTTGAGTTGCAGGGGCGTATATTCGATTCTTTTATAACAGGCGAACAGAATCCTTCTATTTCAACAAAATTCGGAATCGGGTTACGCATCGTTTGGAATACCATGAACATGCATCATGGTAGTGTGACTTGCAATAGCACGGAAAAAGAGGGAAGTACGTTTATCTTATCGATTCCTGAAGGAAAAGAGCATTTTTCGACAGGCGTGTATGATGAAGTGGCGCCTTCGTTGCAAAGCAGTCCGGAATCGCCCGATACGGACATCGAGCCGGTTGCCGGGGCAGATCGAAAGAATAAAACACTTCTTATTATTGAAGACAATGAGGAGATCCGAAAATATATAGTGAGCGTTTTCTGCAAGCAATATAATATTTTGGAAGCGGAGAATGGCGAAACCGGCAGGCAGAAGGCGACACAGTCATTGCCCGACCTGATTATTTCGGATATCATGATGCCGGTAAAAGATGGCCTTGCTTGTTGCCGTGAGTTGAAGAACAATGCATTGACCGCCCATATTCCCGTGTTGCTGTTAACTGCCAAAAGTGAAGATGCCGATATTTGTGAAGGTGCCGAGGTGGGAGCCGATAATTATCTGATGAAACCGTTTAATCCGGCAGTATTAAAATCGACAGTCGATAACATGATTCTGCAAAGAGAACGGCTGAAGCGGATTTATACAAAAGCATTAATGCTGAAACAAGGAGATGCCGATTCGCGGGAACCGGAAGACGATTTTATGCAGCAGATTATCCATGTGATAGAAATGAATTTATCGGATGAAACATTTAATGTCAAAAAATTGGCCGATCAGATGAATATGAGCCAGCCAACGCTTTACCGGAAGTTAAAACAATGCAGTGACTTAGCCGCCATTGAAATAATCCGCAGTATCCGTATTAGTAAAGCGGCGGCTTTAATTCTTGAAAATCAACACTCAATTCAGAAAATATCCGAAATGGTAGGGTATTCGGATGTGCGTACGTTACGAAAACATTTTTCAGATAAATTTGGTGTCTGCCCTTCCAAATATTCGGAAATAAACGCAATTTGATTTTTTGAGCCTTTTAAGGGGATTTTGAAAGTTGAATATGTAACCTAAATGCAATAAAAATGCAACAGAAAGCAAACATGAAGCAGGTAGCTTTGTCTCGGAATTTATGAGACAGCACATTATTGCATTATGAAAAAAAGTGTTCAAAGAATTTTATTGATTGTTTTTATTTTGGGGAGTATCATCCCGGCCTATGCGCAGGTTACCACATCGGGTATGAGCGGTAAGGTGTTTACGGCAAATGAAGAGGTAATCGGAGCCACGATTCAGGCTATCCATGAGCCTTCGGGTACAAAGTACGGTTCGATTACCAATATGGATGGTCGTTTTACCCTGCAAGGGATGCGTACCGGAGGGCCATACAAAGTAATCGTGTCTTACATCGGGTTAAGAACATCCGTTATTAAGGATATTTACCTGCAATTGGGTGAAACCTATACGCTGGATGTCGAGATGAAAGATCATGCCGAACTGATTGATGAAGTGGTAGTGGTAGCCGCCAAAACGAAATTTACGACCGAAAAGACAGGTGCTTCAACCAACATCTCATCCAAGCAGATGGAGCAGATCCCAACCATCAACCGCAGTATCTCTGATATCGCCCGTATGTCGCCTTATGCGTCGGGTATGAGTTTCGCGGGTGGCGATGGTCGTTCTACCAACTTTACGATTGACGGGGCCAACTTCAACAACAACTTCGGATTGTCATCATCTTTGCCCGGTGGAGGTAACCCGGTATCGATGGATGCGATCGAAGAGGTGCAGGTGGTAGTTTCTCCTTTCGATGTAAAGCAGTCGAATTTCATCGGCGGAGGAATCAATGCCGTAACAAAATCGGGAACAAATACTTTCCGCGGAACGGCCTATACGTATCAGTATAATGAGCGTATGCGCGGTAACAAAGTGGATGGTTTTGATCTTGGGGAACGTGCAAGAGACGAAAAACATGTGTATGGGGGAACTTTCGGAGGGCCGATCATCAAAAACAAATTGTTTTTCTTTGCCAATGTCGAATACCAGGAGGTACCTACAAGCATCGTAACCTGGAGAGCTTCCGAAAACGGGGTAGCCGAGCCGGATAGTGAAATATCTGCTACCAGTGTGAAAGATATGCAGACGGTACGCGAATTTTTGAAATCAAGATACGGTTATGAGACCGGATCGTACACCGATTTCCCATCCAACAATACCAACCTGAAATTATTGGGACGTATCGACTGGAACATCAACGACCAGCACAAACTGAGCGTACGTTACAATCAGACAACAAATAAGACATGGAATAAAACCAACGGCAATTCAACCGATGCCGCTTATCGTCTGAGCAATATGGACCGATTCTCAAAATATTCGATGGCATTTGCAAACTCTTGCTATTCGATGGATAACAATGTGAAATCGGTATCTGCCGATTTGAACAGCCGTTTTACAAACAATATCTCAAACCAGTTATTGTTTACTTACTCTAATATCGAAGATATACGAGGCTCTAACTCTTCGCCGTTCCCGTTTATCGACATCATGTCGGGCTACGATGCGAGCGGCAATCAGATTCTGCAACCGTATATGTCCGCCGGATACGAGCTGTTTTCGTTCAATAACGGAGTGCACAACAAGGTGTGGAATATTACCGACAACTTTACATACTATCTGGGTACGCATAAACTGACCGCCGGCGCAAGCTTCGAGCATCAGATGGCCAACAATGCCTATATGCGTAACGGTACGGGATACTACCGCTACGGTAGCCTTGAGGATTTCCTAAACGGAGCAGCTCCCGAAACATTCGCCCTGACCTACGGGTATAATGGCGAGAAAAATCCGGCTGCCGAAGTGGCTTACAATCAGTATGGCCTTTACGCGCAGGACGAATGGAACGTGAAGAGCAATCTTAAACTTTCGTTAGGAGTACGTTTCGACCTGATTCATTTTGACGACGATCAGCTGATGCGCAACAATGCCATCTATGATCTTGATTTTAACGGAAAACGTATCGATACGGGTGTATGGCCAACCTCAAAAGTTCAGGTGTCGCCACGATTCGGTTTCGTATGGGACGTATTCAACAACAAAACCCTAAAGGTTCGCGGAGGTACGGGTCTGTTTACAGGTCGTCTGCCATTGGTATTCTTTACCAACATGCCGTCGAACTCGGGTATGGTACAGAATATGGTATCGATTACTACCAAATATAAAGATGGAGTGGTGTCGAGCCGCGACCCGCGTCTTGATTTGCTTAAAGGTGGTATGATTACCAATACGGCCGAAATGATTGATAAGCTGGGATTGCCTACAACGATTTCGCCCGAAGACGGCGTATTGCCAAGCTCGATCGCCGGAATCGACCGCGACTTCAAAATGCCGCAGGTATGGAAATCGTCGGTTGCGGTAGATTATCAGATGCCGGTATCTTTCCCATTCATGGTAACGGGAGAATTCATGTATACCAAGAATATCAACGGGGTTCGGCTGACAAACTACAATGTTAAACCAAACGATGGTTGGGAGCGCTTCGAAGGGGCAGACAACCGCTATATGTATCCTTCTGATTTTACTTATTACAGCAATGTGAAAGATGCATGCGTACTGACCAACACTTCAAAAGGTTACGGATGGACGGCAAACGTTACGATGAACGCCGAACCGGTAAGAAACCTCAACCTGATGGCGGCTTATACGCGTACCGAATTTAAGGAAGTATCGGGTATGCCGGGTTCGAACGCCTCTTCTGCATGGAGCGGTCTGCTTACGGTAAACGGGCCTAACTTCGGCGATGTGCAACGTTCAAACTATGTAGTTCCGGATCGTGTAATCGCATCTGCTTCTTACACGCTTCCTTACGCGAAAAACAGCATGGCTACGCAGGTTAGCTTGTTCTACTCGGGTGCTTCGGCATACGGCAACAGCTATTGTTATACCAACGATATGAATGGCGACGGAATTGCGAACGACTTGATGTATATCCCGGCTAACGAAAGCGAAATCCAGTTTAAGAATGCTGCTGACGCACAAGAGTTCTGGGCATTTGTAAATCAGGATAAATATTTGAGCAGCCACAAAGGGGAGTATGCTGAAGCGTATTCGGCGCGTGCTCCGTGGGTACACACTTTCGACTTCCGCCTAACGCAGGATTTCGCAGTGAAAATCGGTAAAACGACCAATAAATTGCAGCTTTCTTTGGATGTAATGAACATCGGTAACTTGCTTAATTCGAAATGGGGCGTAAAACAAACCAACTCAATCAGCAACAACGGCCGTATCCTGAAATATGAAGGAAAAGACGCCGCCAACAAACCGATCTACTCATTGTATCGAAACAAAGAGGGTGTAGCGCCGACACAAACCTATACCTATAATAAAAACTACAGCGAATGCTGGAAGCTCCAGCTTGGAGTTCGCTACGTGTTTAATTGAATTAAAAAAAAGCATAAAAAAGTCAGGATCCGGACAGTAATGTTTGGATCCTGACTTTTTTACGTTGGGAACATTCCTTTTAAACACTCCTTTCTTATTTCTTGTAATCTGTTGGGAAAGTAGTTTCCTGTTCAACACCGGCGGCAGTACGTATCCATGTGCGGAAGCTGTTTTCATTGTCGGTCAATTCGATGACACGCGCTCCGTTCGGAATATGGATATACTCGGTAGGGCCACCCGTAAACCGGCCGTATGCCAATAAGATACCTTTGTAATTTACCGCAAAATCATTGTCGTGGTCATGCCCCGTAAATACCCCTTTTACATCGTTCATCTCTTTCATAAACGCAAACATACCCGTATTTAACTGTGACGAGCAAGGTGTTTCGCGCCGTATCCCATACATCGAACAAGAGTGGTCGGCAGCCGCCGCAGCGTATTCCGGCAGCGGAATATGGAAGAAAGCCAGTGACAGCAACGGTGTGCCACCATTGTCTTTGGTAAAAGCCTTACTCTTGTTGCGATACCAGTCGATTTGGTCGAAATGAATATATCCGTATCCTTTTGCATCCGGCAGCGTGCATTCTCTGCCCGAATCCAGCAGGTAAAGCACATTTGACGTACGATCTGCTTTTGCCGATTTAATTTCCAACGCGCAATTTCCCACACCGGTTATTCCGGGTTCATTTTCGGTATAATGATAAGTAAACGTACGCGCTATATCAAACAATTCGCTGTTGGGTAAGCCCTGTTCCTGATCGTGGTTGCCGAAAGTGATGGCAAACGGTTGTTTCTGTTGTTCAAATACATTGAGCAGTTTCCGGAAGTTTTCGTCGGCCGGTTGGTTATAAATCATATCGCCGGTAAGTATCACCAAGTCGGGTTTTTCATCATTCAGTACCTGATTGATTCGTTCGAAAGCGATATCGGAGCGCGGGTCGTTTAAGCGTATGTGCAGGTCGGTAAATTGCACAATCTTAAATTTCCCCGAGGCATTATACTTTAATGCCGGTTTATGCGCCCATAAGTTCAGCGAAAAAGCAAAAAGGGATAATCCCAGAAAAAGTTTTTTCATAATTGATGCGTTTATTAATGGTATGGATAATAAAAAGTCCGGACAAATATAATCTGCCCGGACTTTCATAAGATTTCTTTTTATTTAAAAATAACCTCGTTCACATTTACAGAGCCGTTCACTTCGAGTGTGGTAGCTCTCGGGTCGATTTCCAGCGGACAATAAGTATTTGAAGCAAGCGCCGTCGATACCAATACCCCTTTCGCGTTCATCTGTCTGATTTCGGCAGCCGTAGCGGTCGGATTGCTCAATAGCAATACCACACTTTTCGTGCCGGCCGGAATAGCGATCTGGGTTTTACCTTTGGATGCGTAATATGTTTCCGGATTCATGTCGAATGCTTTCGATACTTCAGCGTCGTCAGACGAAACCGTTTTAAATTCAAACTTCTTCAAGCGTAAAGCAATCGGTTTATCCGTATGGTTGTAATAACGGATATAGCGAGCCGTTCCCGGTTTGTTTGTCCATGATTTACCATCTACCGAATATTCAACCTGAGCCGACTTGTTTCCAAGATCGAACGCCGGCGAAGTCAGGTAAGTTGCGATAGGCAATTCAACACCTAAGAATTCTCCCTGTTTCACATTGATTACCTCCAATGCCGGAACGATTGAGATTTTATTTCCTTCGCTCTCTACCTTTTGGTTTAACAACTGAGCAACATTCGTATAAATCGCCGCATTCTTACGAACCGGATTCACATCAAAGCAACGAAGCGCAAACCAGTTTTTGCGGGTAGAGTCGTCCGAACGAACCAGACGCACGTAACGCGCGGTTACAGGAGCGCCTTCATATACGATTTCGTATTGCTGCACCAGGTTGTCCATCAAAACCTGCCAGTTCTGATTGTCCGACGAAATTTCAACACGGGCATTATCAAAATAATCCACATCGTTCGGTTCATTTCGTCCCTGTCGGATCACCAGGTGTTTGATTTCAGTTTCTTTCCCTAAGTCAAGACCTACCCAGTCGCCCGCTTTCTGAGCCATGGCCGAGTGGTAGTAAGTGGCGATATCCTGGTCGGTAATCGCTTTGCTCTGCATCGTAGCCAGCGTAGCGTATGTGCCGATTGCTTTGATCTCTACCGGAGTAACCCCCGCCACTTCACCATAAAAACGACGTCCCATGTCTTCGCGCGTACGCTCTATGAAAGGTTGCAGTTTGGTTGTACCCGAGCGATTCGCTTTATAAGCCGCCATATCGGCCTCCGTCATTTGAGAAGTGCTGTAACTGTTCCAGAAGCCGGCATAATCTTTTTGCTCCAGCTTTTTCAGTACATCAAGTGTAAGTAGTCCGCGCTGTCCTAATTTCTCAAATTCAATCAGCCACGGAGTAAGCTCTTTTACCAGCTGTTTGTTTCCTGCTTTTGTGAAAATGGTTTTCGGAGCCTGCGATACACGCTCGAACTCAGCTTTGAGTGCATTGTATTGCGCCGGTGTATAATTGTTGATCATGAAAGTTTCGGTATCCCACGATTCTTCACGGCGATATCCTGTTTCGGTATCTGTCGAATGGATGGCAAACGTGCGGTACGCATCTTTCGCCTCCGGCATCAATACGCCCAGCGCCTGTTCCCAATTCTCTTTCGGCTGATACGCTTCCAGATTCCATGTATAGTCGGCTACGCCGTAAAGCGCTATTTTCGAAGCCTCGCCATGTTCCATCGGGTTGCTTACAAATCCCGCCATTTCGTTTTTGGTTGCTTTCTGCGTAGATCCGTAAACCGGTCCCTGCATGATGATATAGCGCACGTAATCGGTTACCGGATAGTTCCACCAGATAAACGTAGGGCGTTTGATGCGCGAGTTCACCCATTCGAGGGTATTGTCTGTGATATCGCAACAAATATAGTCGCCCGTCCACATTACATGGATCGACGGGTCGAGCGTATTGCCCAAAATGCTCAGGTAACCGTCCGAAGCCGGATCGGCCCAAAGTTTCGTATAGTCGGTAGGACACATGATTAGCGGCGTAACGTCTTTCTTCACCAACACGAACTCTTTATGCAGGCGGTTGAGCAACTCGGCCTGTTTGGTAGCGTTGGTTCCTTCGCCCGAGATATCGTCAAAAAACAATGCGAACGAGCGCACGCCCAGGTCATACATCTTTTCCAGTTTCCCCAGCAGCTTGCCATAATCCTCTTCGTTCCATTTGATATCCTGGCCCGGATGAATCGCCCATACGAAATCTACACGGTTACGGCGACAAGCCTCCACCAGTTCATGGATATTCTGAGCTTCTTTTTCGGGATACGGTTCGCGCCATTTCGGGCAGCTATGGTACGGATCATCTTTCGGTCCGTATAGATAGGTGTTGAGTTTGTTTTTTCCGTAGAAATCGATCAGGGACAAACGAACCTGATGGCTCCATGGCGTACCATAAAAACCTTCTACCACTCCACGGTATGGAAGATCGGGATAATCGGTGATATCAATACACGGAACCGACCCGTTTGCCGCCAGTTGAAGGAGCGTCTGAATACCGTAGTAAGCACCCTGTTCATCATATCCCACGATTGAAACCCCTTTCGGAGTTGTTTTCAACGTATAGGCTCCGGCAAGTGCGGGTACACCCTGCTTTTTTGCAATCTTAGCGCCAAAACGTACTGAAAGTTTCACTCCGTTTTTGTTCTTTGTTACAAAATCGAGCGCATCGGCAAGGGCTTCGTCTGAATCGACAAGTCTGAATCCGTTTTGTGTACTGATCGTTTCCGAACAGGTGATTTCCATCTTTTGCGGAGTCGGGTTTAGGCGGACCTCTTGGGCTATCGCTCCATTAAGCATGGTGCATAATGCGGCGACACTCAGTGTTTTTTTCAGCATGGCTTAAAAATGATATTATAGTTAGAGTAAATAATAGCGATATTGGATGAATTCCGGTTTAGTGTTTTTGCTATGTGCCAAATTTAAATATAAATGTTGATTTTACATTATTAATGCGAATAAAGTGATATATTTTTTCGATGATATAAATAATTAAGCGAATCGATTATTTTTGCTGTATAAATCAGAGACTTTAATTAAAACAGACTTGATCTCAACATGCAAAACAAATCTAATACACTGATCGACTTGTTCGAGCGGTCGGTAGAAAAATACGAGAACAATACTTTTCTGTTAGAAAAGATAAATACCGAATGGACCGAAACGACCTATGCCGATACGCGCCGGTTGGTACACCGCTTTGGTGCGGGGCTGGTAGCGCTCGGAGTAAAGCCGAAAGAGAATATCGCGCTATTATCGGAGGGGCGCAACAGCTGGATCATCGGCGAGCTTGCCATGTTTTATGCCGGGGCGGTCAATGTGCCGTTATCCATTAAGCTTGAGGAGAGCAACGACCTGCTTTTCCGCTTGCAACACTCCGAAAGCCGTTATATCATGGTTTCCGCAGCCCAGTTGCCTAAAATACGGGCGATTGCCGGCGAGTTGCCCAACCTGAAAAAGATTATCGTATTCGATCAGCCCGATACTTGGCAAGAACATGAAATCGGCATGCAAGAGGTGTGCGAAATGGGCGAACAACTGCTTGCCACCGATAAGGAATCGTTTCTGCAGATCGGACGTCAGCTTTCGGACGACGATGTGGCAACCATCACCTACACCTCAGGTACGACGGCCGATCCGAAGGGAATCATGCTGACACACCGTAACTATACGGCAAACGTAGAGCAGTCGCTCACCCTTACCGACGTGCAGGAAAACTGGCGTACGCTCATCATCCTGCCGCTCGATCATTGCTTTGCCCATGTGGTGGGCTTCTACATCTTCATGCATCGTGGTGCGGCAATCGCTACCGTTCAGTCGGGCCGTTCGCCGATGGAAACACTCCGCAATATCCCGCTCAACCTCAAAGAGATTCAACCCGATATGTTGCTTTCGGTACCCGCCCTTGCCAAAAATTTCAGAAAGGCGATCGAATCGGGTATCCGCGCCAAAGGCGATAAGGTGGATAAGCTGTTCCGCCTTGCGCTAAAAGTAAGTTACATGTATAATAAAGAGGGCTGGAATAAGGGGAGCGGCGGAACCTTTGTGCTCAAACCGTTGGTTGCGCTTTTCGACAAGCTGATTTATGCCAATATCCGGCAAAATTTCTGCGCGAATCTGAAGTTTTTTATTGGTGGCGGCGCATTGCTCGATAAGGATTTGCAGGATTTCTATTATGCAATCGGCATTCCGATGTTTCAGGGATACGGCCTTTCGGAAGCAACCCCGGTAATATCGTCGAATACGCCCGAAAAACATAAATTCGGCAGTTCCGGTATTCTGGTAAAACCCATGGATCTGGTGATAAAAGATCATGAAGGCAACCTGTTGCCCGACGGCGAGCAGGGCGAAATCGTGATTCGCGGCGAGAACGTGATGGCAGGTTACTGGAGAAACGAAACGGCAACCCGCGACACGGTAAAAGATGGATGGCTCTATACGGGCGATCTCGGATATATGGATAAAGATGGTTTTCTGGTGGTATTGGGGCGCTATAA
>JAVVPN010000039.1:0-26617 GCA_036655755.1 Bacteroidales bacterium
ATTGAAAACAATACGTTCAGACAGGATCTGTTTTTCAGACTTTCTGTTTTTCAGATTATGCTTCCGGCCCTGCGTGACAGAGCGGAAGATATTCCGGCCCTCTGTTATTTTATGCTGGAAAAATCGGCTGCCAAAATCCACAAATCAATTACGGGTATCACTCCCGAATGTATGAGTGCTCTCAAATCATACAGTTGGCCGGGGAATATACGGGAACTCCGAAACGTAATGGAGCGGGGAGCGATTATCTGCGAATCAGAGCTTACTCTGGAAGATCTGCCGATTGAGATGCAGAACTTTATCACCCGAAAAAACAAGGAGAAGGAATTATCGGGATTTGAACTGGCGGCCATGGAGAAGAACCACATAAAAAAAGTACTTCAACATACCCGTGGAAATAAGACTGAAGCATCCCGACTCATGAAAATAGGCCTGACCACGCTGTACCGTAAAATTGAAGAATATGGGATTGAATTATAAAATTTCATACATTTGAATAAAAATCAGACTGATATGCCTTACTTTTCTATCATCATACCTGTTTATAATCGTCCCGACGAAATGAAGGAACTGCTCGACTCACTGGCGGCTCAGACGTTCGGTGACTTCGAGGTGGTTATTATTGAAGACGGCTCTACGCTGAAGTGCGATACGCTTGCCGACAGTTATCGCGACCGCCTTTCCATCAATTACTTCTTCAAGCCCAATACCGGACAGAGCGATTCGCGCAACATCGGAATGGGTAAGGCTACGGGTGAATATTTCTTGTTTTTCGATTCGGATTGCATTATCCCGCCCCATTATCTGCAAACCGTGAGCCAACGGCTGCACGACGATTACGCTGACTGCTTCGGCGGTCCGGACGCGGCGCACGAATCGTTTACCGACATACAGAAAGCAATCAACCACTCGATGACCTCTTTCTTTACGACAGGAGGAATTCGGGGAGGAAAAAACCAACTCGAAAAATTCTGTCCCCGCTCGTTCAACATGGGCTTTTCACGAAAAGTGTATGAAACGACACACGGATTCCGCGATACGCTGGGCGAGGATATCGATTTGAGCACCCGTATCCGCAAGGCGGGATTCCGTACGGTGCTGATTCGTGAGGCTTTCGTTTATCATAAACGACGTGTGGACCTGTGTAAATTCTTCAAGCAGGTACATATCTTCGGGCAGGCCCGCATATCGCTTTATAAGCAGCATCCCGAATCATTGAAGCTGGTGCATTTCGCTCCTGCCCTTTTCACGTTATTCGTGTTGGGCATGCTGATTATTTCAATCTGGCAACCCTGGGTATTGCTCTTGCTTACGGCTTATCTGATTACCCTGTTTGCCGACTCGACGGTCAAAAACAAGAGTCTGAAGATTGGTTTCCTCTCTATCTTTACCGGCCTGATCCAGCTGATCGGTTACGGTACGGGATTTATCAAGGCTTTCTGGCAGAAAGTGATTCTTGGGAAAGAGCTTGAATCGCGCAACAAGATTAAAAACATGTATAATAAAGAAAATTAGCGCTATCCATTTAATACGACATTTATCATTTATGCTTCATCGAATATTTTTTTCAACCTTCCTTATTTTTGTTTGTAATTCGATTTATTGTGCTAACCCTTTTAAAAAAGAACATCACTTCCAGGTAGGAGTAAAACTTCCGTTCGAATTTTCAACCTATTCGAACGACGACTGGCATATCACCATGAACGGAATACCGGTACCGGTACCCGAAAAAGATAGAGCACTTAAACAGAAAACCCATAAAAGCCCCACGTTGTATGCCGGGTACTTATTCATGCCTAAAAAATGGGTGGCTTTCGGCGCTTCATTTTCATGGAGAAAAGAGCATGGAAACCGGAACTATTTTCTATTTCCCTCGCTCAATCATCAATATACACAACAATGTTTAGCATTGAAGGCCGACGTAAAGTTTTTCTGGCTAAACAAAAAGTATGTTGACCTGTACTCTTCGTTTTCGCTGGGGGTGGCATACGATATAACGAAAAGAGAGTGGGAAGAGTACAATAATAAAAAACATGAATTCATGACGGCCATCGATTTCTCTCTGATCGGACTTACGGTAGGAAATCGGGTATATGGTTTATTTGAATGGCAGGGTATTTTTTCGGGATTGAAAATGGGCGTGGGATATAAGTTTTAAAATCCGTTAAACAAAAACGGGACACGGTTTGTTGTTGCTTAAAACAACTGCTAACCTATTACTTATCAATACCATGAACATTAAAGAATGGGCGCAAGACGATCGTCCCCGCGAAAAAATGCTTGCCAAAGGGATGGACGCGCTGTCGGATGCCGAGCTGATTGCAATTCTGATTGGTAGCGGCGACCGGAACAAGAGCGCTGTTGAACTATCGAAAGAGATATTGTGCCGTCAGGAAAACGACCTGAACAAATTGGGCAAGGTTACCGTAAAAGAACTGACCAACGCGCATCAGGGCATCGGCCCGGCCAAGGCGATTGCTATTCTTGCCGCACTCGAATTGGGTAAACGGCGTAATCAGCACGAAGCGACGCGCCTGTTTTCAGTTACTTCGAGCCGCGATGTGTACCGCTATTTTCATCCCGTATTGGGCGATCTGAAACATGAAGAATTTTGGGTGGCTTATCTTAATCAATCCAACAAGATTATCCTACGTAAGAACATCAGTAAAGGTGGAGTGTCGGAAACGGCCGTCGATATCCGCATCATCCTCAAAGATGCCATCGAACATCTGGCCTCCGCCATTATCCTTTGCCATAACCATCCTTCGGGAAATAACCGCCCCAGCACGGCAGACGATGCATTTACTAAAAAAGTAAAAGAGGCTGCACGTCTGATGGATATACGCGTGCTCGACCACCTGATCGTTTGCGACGACTGCTACTTCAGCTATGCCGACGAGGGCAAAATATGAGCAAAAAGATTATCTTTGTGTATCTATAAATTGATAAATAACACAATGGAAAATAAATTGCTTGCGTTGGAAGAAAAGATCGTAGAGATGCTGCGTCTTGTTTTCGACCCGGAAATTCCCGTAAATATTTATGAGCTCGGTTTGATTTATGAAATCGATATTGACGACGATAAAAATGTAAAAATAAAAATGACGCTTACGGCTCCTAACTGCCCTGCTGCCGACTTCATCCTGGAAGATGTACGCATCAAGGTGGAAAGCATCGAGGAGGTAAAGAGCGTGGATATCGATCTTGTATTCGAACCGGAATGGGATAAGGATATGATGAGCGAAGAGGCGAAACTGGAACTGGGATTTTTATAAATTCGACAGAACCGGAATGAAGAAAATCTATTTCCTCTCGGATGCACATTTAGGCTCAAAAACATTTGCCGACCCGCTTGAATACGAAAAGCGCCTGGTACGTTTTCTCGACTCGATTAAGGAGGAGGCTTCCGCCATTTACCTTTTGGGGGATATCATCGACTATTGGTTTGAATATAAAACCGTAGTGCCTCGCGGATTTTCGCGCTTCTTCGGAAAAATAGCCGAATTGACCGATCGGGGAATCGAAGTACATTGGTTTACCGGAAATCATGATATCTGGATGTTTGATTATCTGCCGGCCGAGCTCGGCATCATCATTCATCGCCAGCCTTTGCTGACAAAGATCAACGGAAAAACATTTTTCCTGGCTCACGGCGACGGACTTGGCGACGATTCGCGCTCGTATAAGCTGATGAGCTGGTTTTTCCGCAACAAATTCTGCCAGAAAATTTTTGCCGGCATCCATCCGCGCTGGACGGTGGCGTTCGCTCACAAGTGGTCGCAACACAGCCGCCTGAACGGATCGGACTTTCCCTCATTCATGGGGGAAGACAAAGAGCATCTGGTATTGTTTGCCCGCGAACAGCTGAAACAAAACAGTGTTGATTTCTTCTTGTTCGGACATCGCCATATCATGCTCGACCTGATGCTGACGCGCGAAAGCCGTATTCTGATTCTGGGTGATTGGGTATCGCATTTCTCTTATGCCGTAATGGAGGGAGATGAGATTTGGCTCGAACAGTTTGAAGAGGAACCTACAGACCGCACGCAAGAACGCAATGGTATCAGCATCGCGTTTTAAGGAGATATAAGAATCCCGCAATATCCGTTCCGAAAGGAATCGGCTGTTGCGGGATTCTTGTTTATTAAAAGTCTATTTTAACGACCAAAGTTAAACAGATCAGAGTGAGTATGCTGTCTATCCATAATTGCTTTAAGATCTTCTACAATTTCCGGATTTTGAGCAGCTACATTATTGTCTTCGTGGGGATCTATATCTATATTATAAAGCTCATGGGTTGGATTTCCACTCCGTATATTCTGTCGGATCAGCTTCCATTTGTGACTACGCACGGCTTGGCGTCCGCCCTCTTCATGAAACTCCCAATATAAATAAAAATGATCCGGCTGTAGGCCTTCGTCAATTAAGGTGGGTAAAATAGTAAGACCATCGGTTTTTTGAGTCCAAGAATCTTCCATCCCTAACAGATCAACAAAAGTTGGCATCATATCCCATCCGGCAGCCATAAGTGTTGTCACCGTTCCTTCCCGAATCTTCCCCGGCCAATAAGCAATATACGGAACTCGCATTCCTCCCTCGTACAAGGCGCGTTTATACCCGCGCACCCTATTTTCAGTATTAAAAAATGCAGGGTCCGCTCCCCCTTCGGTATGGTATCCATTGTCACTGGTAAAGATAAACAGTGTTTTATCGGCAATTCCCTGGGCTTCGAGCTCAGCTATAATCTGCCCTACATACGTATCCAAACGGGTAATCATTGCGGCAAACTGTGTACGGGGATTCTTGGTAGCGACGTATGCCCCTGCTCCGCCGAACGGTTTGGGTTCATAAAACTTATTCTCATACATCTTTACAATGCTATCATACGGCTGTTCTAATCCGGCATGAGGAATCGTATAGGTAAAATAGCCAAAGAACGCTTTGTCTTTATTATCCCGTATAAACTGAATTGCATTCTCATGCACTGCATCTTGCGAATAACGTCCGTGTTGATATACCTTTTCCTTGTTTTTCCATAAGTACTCCGGATAGTAAGAATGCGCCTTGCGTTGGCAGTTATATCCGAAAAACTGATCGAATCCCATATCGTTGGGTTCGCCACCCGAACCGGGATAACCTAAACCCCATTTACCAAATACCCCGGTTACATAACCCGCTTCTTTAAAAAGGTGTCCCAGTGTCTTCACGTTCGGATCCAGCGGATACTGCCCTTCCGGACTAATCTCATAGTTTCCGCGTATCCGGGTATGCCCGGTGTGTTCTCCGGTCATTAAAGATGCTCGCGAAGGAGCACTGACTGCAGTTGAAGCATAGAATTGTGTAAACGAGATTCCTTTTTGACATAATCTATTCAGATTGGGAGTCGATATCATCTGCTGGCCATAAGCTTCGAGGTCACTGAATCCCATGTCATCACATAACAGGTAAATAACATTGGGACGATCAGTTGTTGCCTGCACCTGTGCCATACATACCGAAGTGGTACCCAAGAGCATGCTCTGAGAAAGTAAGAAAAGAGAAACATTTTTCATGGAAGAATTTTCTTAATAATTAAATAACTCAACAGCTTAATTTAAACGAATGGATTTTTCCCTTCGAATCAATAAGAACCAGAATATAAATTCCGTCTTTACTTTTCCACTCTAAATCCATATCACCCGCATTTGTCGGAAATGTCATACATAAACGACCATTCTGATCAAATATGCGCCCCTGACATTCACCCTCCAGGTTACGGATAATAATCCTTCCATCACTGATTGTGGCCTGTATCGACCGGGCTTCGGTATTGTCGATAGATGTAGGAGTTCCTACTCTATAAAAATACCAGCCCGAACCAGTACCGACTCCCGCATTATAGAATACGATTTTCCAGCTTTGGTCTGCCGCATTCACCAACTTCGCAGCTTCATTATTATATTTAATTGAAAAACTTCCATTCGCATTTCCACTCGGCGTGACTGCAAATAATGCACCTTGGTTACCCATCGCTAAATCGCCACTTCCACTTCCGGTCAACTCGAGTCCGGATGCTTTATGTACAAATTTTATCAACTCCCCCTCTTGCTGCAACCGCCATAACCACTTATCTGTGATATCTGCGTTTTTCTGCGCCCGTAAGTTCGAGATAAATTCAGAAGAAGGCGTAAGGTCGTACACCATGTAACGGTCTTTACGCGCATCGGCAGTATGGGCATTCTTAATTTGATACCATACCGGATTTTCGGCCGTACTTACTACCGGCGCTTCAAGAACCGGCTCTACGGATTCTGACTGGAAAGATGCCATCAAAGCAGTTCCTTCTGTTACCTTAAAAGAATAGCTCTCATCAGTACTTACCAGCGTATTGTTTTTATACCAGCCGGTAAAAGTTGCATTTCCGGCAGGAATCGCCCGCACCGTAATCTTCGTATTACTGGAAAAAAGACCAAATGAATTAGGTGCTGTTTCAATTACGGCATCCCCCCACTCTTCGGTTTGCGGAAATACAACAACATCACAATAGCCTCTTGGAGTTTCATCAACTACATATACGACAAAGTCGTACACGAGCCCATTGACAACCGGTCCGTTCGGATCAAGCTGTTCCGACTGAGCATCCGAATAACGCACTCGTATACGGGTTTTGCCGATTTGGGCATCAGTTGGAATCGTGATTTCCTGATAAATAGTTTCCACTTCCTGATTAATTGCTCCGATAGCTCCTATACGCGGATATGTTGTTTCAAAAACCCCGTCGCGATCCCAATCGGCCGAGATATAAGCACAGTGCTTTTTAATTGCCGAGTTCCCGTTTAAGAGAAGGGTAAATGGAGTCCCTTTGGATAAAATCGCAGGATTGCGTGAAAATATTGTATAATATGAATTTGCAGAAGAAGCTCTGTAATTGAGAGCGTATCCTACCGCATTACCTCCGGTAACCGCAGCTTTCACATATCCTTCCGACACTCCTGTCATGGTAGGCATCGTATAAATCGGATTCTTCTGTGATAATTGCCCGCGCAAAATCATCGTAGCGAATGGATCGCTGTCAAAAAATTGCTGAGCAGAAAGCGGAAGACTGACCACAAATACGGCTAAAGCAATCAGTAAATTCTGTTTGAATGTGTTTTTCATGTAAGATTTTGCATTATGGAATAAACTTGAAACCTATTATTTTTTATTGAATTTCATCAGTTTAGTTCCGTCGGCAGCAACTATCTTCAAAATATAAGTACCGGGAAGTAATGACGCTGTATTTAATCGATTCTTTGTAGTATTCAATATCTCTACTCCTGCTATATTATAAACAGATAATACAACATCATCCTCTACACCGGTAACCTGCAAATAATCGCTACAAGGATTTGGAAATAACCGAATTGAAGTTTGAGTTGCAGAAGAAACTGAAGTTATGAGGTCATCGCTTACCGGATAAAAGAACCAACCGGAAGCCTGATGCGTACCCATATCATAAAGAGTTATTTTAAAGTCAAATGAAGTATCCATCGCATTCAAGTAATATTTTTTTGTTTGCGGAGCATTTTTTACACGCAGACAATACTGGTTTGCAACCGTAGAAGCTTGTCCTGTAGAAGCTGATGTAGCCAGAATCCACTCTTCGCCCACACTACTTACGCCCAATAAAGGGTTACCTACGGAGAAAGCATCTTCTGGTAGAGTTACTTGCTGATCAGTTTCCTGATTTACCAAAATAACGGTTCCATCTTCACCTGCTTCCAAACGCCACCAATATTTAGAATCCTGATCGGAATCACTGATACCACTTGTAAACTGAGTTGTTTTAAGGGTTGTTCCATCCCAAGTCAGGAACCGATTCTGACGATCGGTGGCAGTAATATGAGAGCTCATGAGATTATACACTTTCGGATTGGCCACTGTACTGGTTTCTGGAGATACTGCACCCGGAAGAGGATTTACCTGAGCAAATACTGAGAGAGAGCAAAAACTTGCGCCAAGAAGAGTAAGATAAAAGTTTTTCATCGTTTAAATTTTTAAGGAATTAATAATTATAAAATAGTGTATTTCATGTAATAATTTTACAATATTAATATTTTATAATTAAATATTCAAAACATAAGCTGATTATAAAACCATGTAATACAAACAAATACACTATTAACCTTTATCAAGGTATAAGTTACAAGGAAGAATTTCATATTGAAAACAAAAAGAGAGTATCTCAAAATTTAATTTGAGTACTCCCTTTTCTCTGAATCATAACCCTCATCACTTACTTTTAAACCATACTTCTATTTTATTGGATGAAGCCGATTTGCTTCCCCCTTGAAAAGAGTCTCCTCCTCTTCCGGGGGCTCCCATACCGGGACCACCTTTACCACCCCCTCGCATACCACCCCCGGGAGGAGGCCCTTGCATTCCTCTTTCGGGACGATTGCCTTCACGAAAATTCGGGGCAGGCGAATCGTCGGCCATTCTCTCCCTCTGTGCTTTCAAACGGATAGCACCGGTTGCCTCTGGCGTAGATACGAGCCCAATCATAAGATCGGTTAGTTCCTTCCCTTGCAACTCGATCATCTCGATTGGAATCACAACAACACAGCGGTTCTTATCATCCGTCCGATCGAGGTAAGCCTTTAAACCGGCAGTTCCATTCAGCCGGATTTGGGCCGTATCGTTTCCGGATACCCATTGTGCGGTTTCAAACTGCATCTTTTCGGGCATCTCCGGTGGTTTGTTTTCGACCGGTTTATCGCGCTCTGCACGCGGAGGCCTTAAACCATCGATATGCACCCCTGTTTCTTTTTTCTTTTTCCCTTTCGGATTAAGATATACCCAATAACCGTTATGTGCCATCTGCATCAACCGGATAGGGCCCGAAAAATCGAATGCGAGTGTCAGCGTATTATCATCTGCTATGACGGTATATGCAACACCCGAATTAAAATCTTTATCCTGTACTAATATTTCGGCGGCATTAATCTTATCATTCTTATACAAAGAGAATGATAGCAGCATGAAAAATAAAAATAGCTTCTTCATTAAATCAAGTCCTTTACGTACTGTTTTCATTTATATACCGCATGTTGGGTATCTCAACGTTAGGTGAGTTATGGCGATTTCACTTCTAATTTCTGAAATATTTAAATGAGCCGATTGCTTTTATCTTTCAAACAGCTTATCCGGCGGGGGAAATGATTCTTTTTATACCTGAACAAATGACGCAGGCAACAAAAAAAGGTGATGCCGGATATTTAAACCCGGTATCACCTTTTTATAAGCCATCAAATTTCTTAAATGGCCTTTTTGCTTAGTCGTTTTATTATTAATGACCGATAGTCGGAAACATTACAGCACAGATACGATCTGTTTTGTATCAGATGCAATCATTGATTCTTCGTCGGTAGGGATAACCACTACTTTAACGCGAGAAGAAGGCTTGCTGATGATTGCTTCTTTGCTACGAAGACCGTCGTTCTTTTCAGCATCGAATTCAACACCCATGAACTCAAGTCCTTTACAAACTTCTTCACGAGTAGGACACTGGTTTTCACCAACACCACCTGTAAATACGATGATATCAACACCACCCATAGCAGCTGCATAAGCACCTACATATTTTTTAATGCGGTAATCGTACATTTTCATTGTAAGGATTGAACGAGGATCGCCGTGTTTCACGCCGTCTTCGATCGGACGCATATCGGATGTGCTCTGAGAGATACCCAATACACCGCTTTTCTTATTTACAAGGTCAGATAGTCCTTTTGCGTCAAGACCCTCTTTTTCCATGATGAAAGAAAGTGCACCGGCATCCACATCACCCGAACGAGTACCCATCATCAAACCTTCAGTCGGAGTGAATCCCATAGAAGTGTCGATTGATTTACCGTTTTTGATAGCAGCAACAGAAGCACCGTTACCAATGTGGCAAGTGATGATTTTCTGATCCTGGAAGTCTACGCCAAGGAATTCGCATGCACGCTGAGAAACGTAGCGGTGGCTTGTTCCGTGGAAACCGTAGCGACGTACGCCATATTTCTCATACATTTCGTAAGGAAGAGCGTACATATATGCTTCCGCCGGCATAGTCTGATGGAAAGCTGTATCGAATACTGCAACCTGAGGTTTACCAGGGATAAGTTCTTCAATTGCTTTGATACCTGCGATGTTTGGTGGATTGTGAAGAGGAGCTACGTCGATACATTCAACGATCTTATCCATCACCTCATCAGTGATCAATACGCTTTCGCTGAATTTTTCGCCGCCATGAACCACACGGTGACCTACCGCATCGATTTCATCCAACGATTTAACAGCACCGTGCTCTTCGCTTGCCAATACGTCAAGAACGAATTCGATCGCTGCCTGATGTTCGGGCATAGCATGCTCAAGAACGATCTTTTCTCCTGTAGGTTTTACAAATTTCAGGAAAGATCCTTCCAGGCCAATCTTTTCAACAGCACCCTGAGCTAACTCTTCGTGGTTCTCCATATCCAGAAGTTTGTACTTCAAAGAAGAGCTACCACAGTTCAATACTAAAACTTTCATATATGAGGTATTTATAGTTTTTCTTATTTTGATTCTTTGATACCGATTGCCTGGTTTGCTGTAATAGCTACCAATTTATAGATATCGTCTACCGAACAACCACGCGAAAGGTCATTGATCGGAGCTGCAATCCCCTGAAGGATCGGACCAACCGCTTCAGCACCGGCAAGACGCTGAACCAGTTTATATGCGATATTACCCACTTCAAGCGTAGGGAATACCAATACGTTTGCTTTACCGGCAACGGGGCTACCCGGAGCTTTGCTTGCAGCCACTGCCTCAACGATAGCAGCGTCAGCCTGAAGTTCACCGTCAATTTGCATAGTCGGTTCCATCTCCTGCGCCAATTTAGTAGCTTCCACTACTTTATCAACCATTTCATGTTTTGCACTTCCTTTTGTAGAGAAGCTCAACATCGCCACGCGAGGTTCAATACCTGCAATCGCACGAGTTGTACGCGCTGTAGAAACTGCAATCTGAGCCAGTTCCTGCGCATTCGGATTAGGAAGTACCGCACAGTCGGCAAATACCATGATACCGTTGTCGCCGAAAGATTTGTTAGGCATGAACATTAAGAATGCACCCGAAACCACGCTGATACCCGGAGCAGTCTTAACAATCTGGAATGCAGGACGCAATACGTCGCCTGTTGTGTTGGCAGCACCAGCTACTTCACCGTCGGCATCGCCGTTTTTAATCATCAGACAAGCAAGGAACAATGGATTCTCAGCCAGTTTTTGAGCTTGCTCGATAGTCATTCCTTTACTTTTACGCAATTCGAAAAGAAGATTCGCATAGGTTTCTTTCTTTTCGTTGTTGATCGGATCAACCATAGTTGCTTTCGGAAGATTTACCAAACCGTTCGCTTCAGCGAATGCTGTAATCTCAGCCGGGTTTCCAATCAGGATAATATCTGCAACACCGTCTGCAATCAATTTGTCAGCAGCTCTCATGGTACGTTCTTCTGTTCCTTCAGCAAGTACGATGCGCTGCTTGTTGCCTTGAGCACGCGCAATAATCTGATTCATTAAATCCATTGTGGGTAAAAATATTTTGTTTCGTTGATTATCAATCTTTATTTGTTGCAAAAGTATAAATAATTGCAATATGGAGATAGCAATTAGGCATAAAAAAATTAAAGTCGAGTTTGCAAAATGCGGTTTAAATAAAAAACCCGCACTTCTTATGAAGGCGGGTTAATTTTATTGACAAATCGTTAGTTTGTCGTGAATACTTTTTCAAGAATCATCCGGGTCGCACCCGAATTTTGAGTTACATAATCGCCGGCTGCTTTTCCGCAACGTTCGCCGGTTGCTTTATCAGTAAGCAATAAATCCATAAACTGATCGTATTGCGATTGATTTTCAACCGAAGTGGCTCCATTTAGCGCAATCAGTTCGCGCGCTTCCCTGAATTTTTGGTAGTTCGGCCCAAACATTACCGGAATACGGTAAACAGCCGCTTCGAGCACATTGTGGATTCCCACGCCGAAACCGCCTCCGATATAGGCAGCCTCGCCATAACGGTAAATCGAAGAGAGCAGACCGATGCAATCAATGATCAGACACTCCGCCTGCGCCGCATTTTGCTCGGTAATAGCCGAGTAACGCACGTAAGGACGTTTCAGTTTTCCGATTATTTCGGCAATATGCGACTCATGTATCTCATGAGGAGCGATAATCAACTTCATTTCGGGGTGGCGATTGAAATGATCTATCAGAATATCTTCATCCTTGGGCCACGAGCTGCCTGCCACCAATACGAACGGGGCATTCTGACGAAACAACCCGATCAATGGTAATTCTTTGGCTTGTTGGCGAATCTCTCCGACACGGTCAAAACGGGTATCGCCGGCAATGGCGACCTGCTGAATGCCAATATTGCGCAACAAATCGAATGAAGGACGATCCTGTACGAATACACATTCATAAATATTGAGTAACCGGCGAAAGAAATTGCCATACCATTTGAAGAATACCTGTTCGGGACGGAAAATCGCCGAAAATAGATATACCGGAATATTCCGTTTCTGAAGCTCTTTCAAATAGTTCGCCCAGAATTCGTATTTAATGAAGAATGCTTTTTCGGGTTGAAGCAGATCCAGAAAAGTATGTACGTTTGTCGGTGTATCGAACGGCAAATAACAAATCAGATCAGCTCCGGTATAATTCTTTCGCACTTCATATCCCGAAGGCGAAAAAAAAGTAAGCGCTATTTTATAGTGAGGATAACTACGGCGAATCTCCTCAATCAAAGGACGTCCTTGTTCAAACTCCCCCAGAGAAGCGGCATGAAACCACAGATAGCGATCACTCGCCTTACGGTTTTCTTTCAGATAGTCGAATACGATTTTATGCCCGGCAACCATTTGAGCTGCTTTTCTGTTTCGGGAAGAGGCCAAACGAACAGCCTTCCCATACAGGCTAATGCCGGTACTATAAAGAATCTTCATCAAAATTGAGTCTTTTGCAGGTTACAGAGGCGCCCCATATCTTATCTTCAGACCGGGAGTCTTTTTTCAGAAAACAAACCGCTTGCGGTCTTTTTTACTGAATGCCTGCTGATTAATATTAAATCGTAAAAATAGTTGTTGTTGAAATTGCACTTGTCGCCGTGCAACATGAATATTACACGAAGCCTTGCACTCTACGTATTTATTACGCAAAAAATAAACATATAAATCGGTGCGGTTATATACCCTGGCCCGATAAAAAGGATCGGCCGAATGAAGGGCCGCTCCAAAATCTTTATAAAAAGGGAGTTGATTCTCGCCCCAGTAAAAAACGTCGTGCATTCCCAAAAAACGCCATTCAAGCGTCAGTTCACCCAAAAATCCGCGGGGTGTATACCACGCGCCATTCCCCCGGTTTCGGTCGAGCGACATCAGGAATCCCGTTTTAAGTTGCAATGAATCGAATACGGTCATGCCGGAAAAATTACCACCGATATACGGATTAAACATGATATTGTCGATCACATTCATATCCGTTTCGGGATTTTTAGGCTTGGCAAAATGCGTTACGGTCAGAAACCATCCCGCAAACGCCTGCTTCAGCGCAAAGCGCCCACTCGATGCCATGGTAAATATTTCACGATCAACTTTTGTTTGCTGACTGCGCCAGTCAATATATGCTTCCGCATATCCCGCCTTGCAGAAATACTGCAATAACGCCCCGTTAATATTGGGGTTAAAATATAAAATTGAGTCATACATCAGAGCCGAAGGATACTCCTCTACCAGTAACCGGCGCGGAAAAGCGCCAAAACTGGCTTTCAGTTTATCACTATTATACCGGTAATAAACCGTCCAGTCTACTTTGTGGTCTTTGTGCGACCCAAATTCCTGCAACCAGCTCAACCCACCCATCAACTGATGCTCCTCTTTAATCTGTATCCCGATTTCCGGAGACAAACGGGTACCGAAAAAGGTTTGGGGTGTCTGATAAGGAGCTTTAAACTCTCGGTTATCAAAAAATCCGGTAAAATCTACTTCCCATAAAAATTTCTGGGCATTTGCCTGTAGGCAAGTACCCAGAAAAACTGTTATTAGAATTAAGGCTCTGTGTAATCTCATTTTATTTTATCGTTGCGACCGCTTTTCTTAGTCGGGCAATTGTATCTTCTTTTCCGATCAATGCCGTGATATCAAACATGTGTGGTCCTTTCGACTCTCCGACCACTGCCAAACGGAACGCATTCATGATATTTCCCAAATGATATTCTTTGGCTGCGATCCATTCCTTCACGATCTCTTCCGTATTGGCTGCCGAAAAATCTTCGATACCGCTCAGTACTTCGCAAAGTTCGGTCATCTGTTCCGGCGATTCCGCTTTCCAGCGTTTTTTCGCTGTCTTCTCATCATACTGCTCAGGAGCAATAAAGAAGAATGAAGACTGATCCCACAATTCTTTTACAAAGTTCACACGCTCTTTCATCAAGCCCACGATCGCTTCCACTTTTTCAGCGTCCGCTTCAACTCCGTGCTCTTTCAATACCGGCATAAACATTGCTGCCAGCTCGGCATTGCTTTTCTGCTGAATATATTTGTGGTTAAACCATTTTCCTTTTTCATAATCGAACTTCGCACCGCTCTTGCTGCAACGATCCAATGAGAAGAGCTGAATCAGTTCGTCCATGCTCATGATCTCCTGATCATTCCCCGGATTCCATCCCAACAATGCAAGGAAGTTGATTACCGCTTCCGGCAAATAACCCGATTCACGGTATCCCGAAGATACATCGCCTGTTTTCGGATCTTTCCATTCCAACGGGAACACCGGAAAGCCCAGACGGTCGCCGTCGCGTTTGCTTAATTTACCGTTACCATCCGGTTTCAACAACAACGGAAGGTGAGCGAAGCGTGGTGCTTCCCATTCGAACGCACGGTAAAGCAATACGTGAAGCGGAGCAGACGGCAACCACTCTTCACCACGGATTACATGCGAGATATCCATCAAATGGTCATCCACGATGTTCGCCAAGTGATAAGTAGGCAGTTCGTCAGCCGATTTATACAATACTTTATCATCAAGTATGCTTGAGTTAATCACCACCTCGCCACGAATCAGGTCATTAACAACCACGTCTTCATTCGGCTCGATTTTGAAACGTACCACATACTGTTTGCCTGCCGCGATCAAAGCGTCAACCTCCTCTTTCGGCATCGAAAGCGAGTTGCGCATCTCCATACGGGTAGAAGCATCATACTGGAAGTTGGCTACGTCGCTACGCTTCGCATCCAGCTCTTCGGGCGTATCGAATGCGATATACGCACGTCCGCCATCCAGCAATTGCTGCACATATTTCTTATAGATATCACGTCTTTCAGACTGACGGTAAGGCGCACCCGGACCGCCGATACCCACACCTTCGTCAAATTTGATACCCAGCCAGTTTAACGACTCGATGATATACTCTTCCGCTCCCGGCACAAAGCGCTGAGAGTCGGTATCTTCGATACGAAGAATCATATCGCCACCATGTTGTTTGGCGAACAAATAGTTATATAGGGCAGTTCTGACTCCTCCGATATGCAAAGCCCCTGTCGGGCTCGGTGCGAAACGCACTCTTACTTTTCTTGCTGACATACGATTAGGTTGTTTTTTCAATGGTGACAAAATTACACCTTTTTTTCATTTGTATCTAATCTATTTCTTACATTAAAGTCAAATGCACCATTTACCGCCGTCGGATCTCTTAACTTCCGCTGCGCCATGGCGATTTGATCCCTTTTTCTGTTAATCGATCTCCTCGAGCAGCTTTTTCAGCTCCTCATCGGTTTTAAACAGTTTTTGCTTGCACAAACGCAATAACTCCACCGACCGGGCTGTATATTCACGCAACTGATCAATTTCGCAATCATTGCTCTGCAATTTTCGAACAATCTCCTCGAGCTCATGAATGGCCTGAGCGTATGGAATCTCTTTGTTTTCTTTTTTTTCTGCCATACCTTTATTTTGTTTTATAATTCAAATCCGTGATAATCGATTCGGCCGTTCCGTCGGCAAATAGGGTGGTTACCCGATCGCCGCGACGCAAATCCTGTACCTGATGCACCACTTTGCCGTTTACCAATGTCAGGCTGTATCCTTTCTTCAGAATAGCTTCGGGCGAAACCAGTTCTACTATTTTTTCCATATTCTGCAATTCGCGCTGCGCTTTCTCTATTTGCTGCGGAACAGCCCGCAGAATGTTCTCCTGAAGAAACTCAAGACGCATGCGCCGGCTGGCCACCATTGTTTGTGCCAGTTGCGGAATACGTGCCGACAGAAGTTGCAATTTATTCTTCTCATCGCCGACCAGCCGGTTTACCCGGGCCACGATACCGGTCTGCATCACTTCCATCCGGCTCTTCTCACGCTCTATCCGTTGCTGTACCATCAGCGGAATACGCTCGGTAAGCAACGCCAGTTTTCGCGATTCGGCATCCAGCCGGTCATTGACCTCCTGATTTATCAGACTTTCTAGCGCCAACACCTCGTCATACGCCTCATCCATGCGCCCGATCAGAAACTCAGCCGCCGCTGTAGGTGTTTTTACGCGGGTATGAGCAATAGCGTCCAATACGGTTTCATCGCGTTCATGCCCGATTCCCACGATCAACGGCAACGGAAACTGTGCGCAATTCAACGCCAGCTGATAACTGTCAAAACTATTCAGGTCGGAGGTAGCTCCCCCTCCACGAATAATCACCACCGCGTCAAACAGTTCCTGATATTGATAAATCCGGTTGAGCGCATCAATAATACTAGCCTCGGTCTGCCCCCCTTGCATCACAGCCGGAAACAGATGCGTATAGAACGGAAATCCTTTTTCATTCTGTTCGAGCTGATTCATAAAGTCGCCGTATCCGGCCGCCGTCGAAGATGAAATAATCGCAATGCGGTTAGGTAAAGGAGCCAGTTCGAGCTCTTTGTTCATATCTTTCACCCCTTCCTCCTGCAATTTTTTCAGGATTTCGGCACGATTGCGCGCCATATCTCCCAAAGTATAGGACGGATCGATATCATTTACGATCAGCGAATAACCATACAGCTCATGAAACTCTACGCTCACCTCAACCAAAACCTTGATTCCGGAAGTAAACTTCTGATTGGTTTCCTGCTCGAAAAAAGGCTTTAGTAGTTTCCAGCGGTTCGCCCAAATACTTCCGCGCGCTTTTGCAATCATCTGCCCCGTTCGGTTCTCCTTCTCAACAAATTCAACATAACAATGTCCGGGTCCGCTTTCGCGAACGTCGCTCAGTTCCGCCCGAACCCAATAGCGATCGGGGAAACAGGTTTTGACGGCATCCCGTACAATATTGTTTAACTGAAAAAGTGAGAGTTCCTGCGAGTGTATCATTTTCCGTGTAAATGGATTTGTTGTGTAAATCGGATGGTGGGTGCTTCCACACACATAATATATAAACCTTTTTCAAGGTGATTAAGATCGAAAAGCGGATTATTTCCCTGAAAAGAAAAATAAGCTTTGGCCTGTCCCGTCGGATCAAACAACCGGAGCATACCTTCCGCTTCGGTTTCCGGAAATCCAGTCAAACGCCATATCCCCGATAACGTATCTACCGGAATCAGCTGCATCGTGGTTTGTTTGGCAGGATTCAGCGGAGTCGTCTGCGAAAAAGCCTGGTAAACATCCGGCAAACCATACCCTCGAAGCGAATCGGGCTGAGTGGCAAACGATCCGTATTCATGCATCAGCCGAATCAGATCGCGGTTCTTTAAATTCGGCAACGACTGCCATAGGCAAGCCGCAAGCCCCGTAATGGCCGGAGTTGAAAAAGAGGTGCCCTGGGCCGACACCAACTCCCCGCTGTCATCAAGAATGAAAGCAGGTGCACCGATACCGGCGATATCCGGCTTGACATACCCTTTGGACACGAATCCGTGGCTGGAGAATCCCGCCACCTGCAATGTCGGAGTAACCGCTCCTACCGTCAGCACATCGGGACTATCCGCCGGAAACGTAAGCATTCGCCACGGCTTCTGCCCCTCGTTGCCGGCACTGTTGATTACCAACATTCCTTTCGAAGCGGCCATCGACGCCCCCCGGGTAATGAACGCACTCTTTCCGTCGATATCCGAAAGGGTATAATTCAGTTGAGGGTCGTCGAACAGACTGTATCCCAGCGAGCTGTTGATAATATCCACTCCCAGACTATCGGCATACTCGGCGGCGGCAATCCAATAATCCTCCTCCACCGGATATTCCGACGAGCCGTCTTCCGACCGGAGCAGCCAGTAGGTGGCATTCGGCGCCGTACCCGAAAACTCATCCGAAGCGGGAGTCGCCATTACCGACAATACATTCGTACCATGCGGATCGGTAGCGAATATATCGATTTCGGGATTTACAAAATCGCGGGTCCCCGCAATCTTTCCCTCGAAAGCGGCTATTTTATCAGCATTCAGAAAACCCGCGTCAATTACGGCAATCAGCATACCATCCCCCCGATATCCCTCTTTATGAAGCATCTCTCCGTGATGAACGGTAAGTTGGGCCAATGCCGCAACCTCTGCTTGCCGCTCCTTTTTACCAACCACATCTTCCTTCACGAAAAAACTTGGCTGTACCTTATTGTCTTTCCACACCAATTTTGCATCGCTTACAAACGGCAGCCCGCGCAATGCCTCGATGGCATCCGAATCAGCCGACGCCACCACTACGCTGTTAAACCAGCGCGAAGCGCATACAAAAGGAAAGCCCGCTTCTGCCAAACGTGCTATATACGTGGCAGAAACAGGCAAATCGGTTGTATCAACAAACACTTCATGATGCACCCTGCGGGCAAGCGCTTTTTCCGAAAGCAAGACCTCCGGCGTACTCAATAATGTGGCATTCTGCTGCTTATCCGTCAGAAACACCCTGTATTTATAGGGTAGTTGCGCACTGAGGCTACATACCAGCGAAAGAAGCAAGGCGACACCATATTTTCTCATGATTCCTGTCTGTTGATTGATGCTTTAAATTTTCTTTTTTCTTTTACATCGGCAATAATTCCCCCTCCGATTACAATATCGTCGTGATAAATTACGGCCGACTGCCCGGGCGTCACTGCGGATGCAGGCTGCGTAAACCGGAGCAACATTCCGTTTTCTGACGAAAACTCCACGGTAGCCGATTCCGGCTTACTGCGATAACGGATTCTTACCGATAATTCTCTGTCGGCAAGCAGTGCGACATCAGGCACATTCATCTCTTTTATCACCATCGTATTTTCGAGCAGCTCCTCTTTCTTACCCAGACGAATGGTATTTTTTGCCGGATTGATCCGCACTACATAGGCCGGTTCGCCCAATGCGATCTCCAATCCTTTGCGCTGACCGATGGTATAAAACGGAAAGCCCTTATGGGCGCCCAGTTTTTTTCCCTGCTCATCCACAAAGTCGCCGGCACCCACCTGCTGATCGATCTGCGGCAGCTGTTCCCGAAGAAACGTACGGTAATCCTTCTCCACGAAGCACACCTCCATACTCTCTTTCTTTTCCGCCTTCTCACGAAATCCGCGGGCCAGCACATACGCCTTGATATCCTCTTTCTTCATTGCTCCCAGCGGAAACAACGTCCGGCTCAACTCTTTCTGCCCCAAACGCCATAAGAAGTAAGACTGGTCCTTTTTATCGTCGATTCCTTTGGCAATATGCAGCTTTCCGTTGAGTTCAATGATCCGGGCGTAATGTCCGGTAGCCACCGTCTCACAATTCAGTTTGTCTGCCGTATCGAGCAAATATTTCCATTTAAAAAACAGATTACACATCACACAAGGGTTGGGTGTATGCCCCTGCATATATTCGTCGATAAAATTACGAATCACGGTCTGTCTGAATTCAGAACGAATATCGAGGGTATGATGTTCAATTCCGAGACGTTCGGCAAGCTGTCGCGCCTCCAATACAAATCCCGGTTCTTCAGCACCCGGAGCGAACTGCGAAGGAACGTCCCACATACGCATGGTGAGCCCCACCACTTCGTACCCTTGCTCCTGTAATAACATACAAACGGCAGAACTATCCACTCCGCCGCTCATTCCTACCAATACTCTTGGCTTATTCATATAAGTCATTTATTCTTTTACGATCAATACCGAAGCATAAGCCGCAATACCCTCTTCTCGTCCGGTAAAGCCCAGCTTCTCTGTTGTAGTAGCCTTTATCGAGATATCATCCGCATCTACCGCCATTACCCCGGCCAATACACGCTGCATCTCCGGTATGTGAGCCTTGAGTTTCGGCCGTTCGGCGGCAATGGTAATATCCGCATTGCCCAATTCATATCCTTTTTCGCGAATCAACTGCATGGTGCGTTCCAGCAGAATCTTACTATCGATATTCTTAAATTCCGCTCCCGTATCGGGGAAGTGATAACCGATATCCCGCATATTGGCCGCGCCCAGTATCGCATCACACAAAGCATGAATCAATACATCCGCGTCCGAATGCCCCAATAATCCCAGGCTATGTTCAAGACGGATTCCGCCCAGCCATAACTCCCGACCCTCCACCAAACGGTGCACGTCGAAACCAAATCCTGTACGTATCTTCATTTATAAGTTTATTTTGTTATTGATAAAATATCAACGACGGCGTCCGCGTCGACCGCCATATCCGATCAGGTCACGCAGTCCGTCCATATCGAATGAAAGGGTAAAGCGAAGCGTCTGATCGAGCGGACTCGACTGAGCCATCGAAATCACATACGCGGCATCCAGTCGAAACACATTGAGGGCGAAGCCGGCTCCTACCGTAGCATACTTACGGTTCCCCTTATTCTTGTTTTCGTTGAAATAACCCGCGCGCAGAAAGAACTGATCGTTATACGAATATTCGGTACCTACCGAAATGTTGATCTCCTGCAATTCCTCCTTGAATCCACCCGGAGCATCGGTAAACGATTTAAAGATTCCCGAGATGGATGATGTTGAATAATATTTTTCGAGCGCCTCATCATACGCTTCCTGATCGCCGTCATACTGACTGAGCAACGGACGCGTTGGCACCAACAATTTATTCAGATCCAAACTGAATGACATCCGGTTGTAATCGTCGATCGGAAACAACAACGTAGTCCCCAGTCGCAGATTGGTTGGTAAAAACGCAGATGTAGCCCCGCCGTCGTAGCTCACCTTCGAGCCCACATTCGACACATTGAAACCAAATGACCATTGGCACTCATTGCGACCGATAATCGGATAACGGGTCAGATATCCGGAGATATCCGCCGCGAAAGCGTTCCCCGCGCCGTAATCTTCCTCCTTGCTATATGCCAGGTCCGAATAGATATAGCGGAATACCACCCCCATCGAAAACGATTCGGAAAGTTTACGCGAATACCCCAGATCCACCGCCATTTCAAACGGGTTGATCATATCGATATTATCGCCGTTGCTATTGGTAATGGCAATCTCTCCCAGCGTAAAATAACGCAACGAAGCACTCACCGCCTGCAAATCGTTCGATCCGAATTTCCAGTAACCGGCAAGATAAGCCAGGTTGATATCATTTACCAGCTTGCGCAACCACGGAGTATATGAAAACGCTACCCCGCCCTGGCTATATGCGAAAGCATATTTTGCCGGATTCCAGTATTGCGAATTCACATCCGGATCGGTCGCAGCCCCGATATCACCCATCGCGCCCCCACGAGCATCAGGAGCAATTCCCAATGAATTGACCCCGGTCTGAACGGGATTAAACAGGTCGCCTTTCAGATCATCTTCCGCCCATACGGGCGATGCCAATAGTGAGAGGGCCGCCACTGCCAGCACTCCCTTGTTTTTTCGATTCATATGCTGATTGTATTTTTTTATTTCTACTCTCCTAACACGATCAATTTTTTACTTTTTGTCGCATAATGCTCGCCATCGCTCGATAGCAACGCTCTGTAAATATAGATTCCCGGCAATACCCGGTTGCCCGATGAGGTACGCAAATCCCAGGTTACCGGCAGATTATTCAAGAACTCCGACATTCCGTTCACTTCCTGATCCCATACGCACTGCCCCATTTGGGTATATACCTGAATACGTGCTTTCACCCTGCTTTCCGGGCGATTGTGCGTCAAGAGGAAGGAAACTTCCTCGCGTACCGGATTCCGGTCGGAACGAAGATCGAAGATCATCGGCTTCACACTGTTTTTCACGGTAAACCGAATGGCTCTGACACTCGAATTATTGTATACGTCCCACGCCTTCAGTTCAAGCGTATATTCGCCATCTGCCAAAACAGGGATACTGAATCCCAGACTACCCCGACTCGCACTTCCGGGAGCGGTCAGGAAATAACTGTTGAGCGTATATTTTACAGGAGCCGAATTTTCAGAATAAATCGTCGCAACCAAATCGTGCCCGACTGATGCTCCGGTCGTATTGATTCCGGTTTCATCCTCGATTTCCGCAAACAAATACGGAGTCGCGTTTACGACATCCCCATCTTTAAACGAGTCGTTATTCAGATAAAGCTCCCGGATACGAGGACCGATCGTGTCGGTTTCCATCTCATCCACAGTTCCACCCAATAAATATCCGTCGAAATATCCCTGCGCTTCCTTTTCGCCCGAGCCACTGGCATACAGATTCATCATACCCGATTGCATCGAATAGCTGATATCTTTCGGCACGACAAACGAAAACTCGAACTCTCCGTTGCGTACCGAATCCGATCCGGCAAACAGTTTGCGCGTACGGTCTTTGAATACAAACGGTTTTCCGGTCTTATCATTGTCTAAGGCAGTCACTGTTTCTTCACTGTCATATACGCTTGGATACACCATTCCGTTGAAATGCGTAGCCGTCGCATCCGATCCCAACTCGAGCACACGTCCTTTAAAGGTCATTTTACTCAACGCTTTCATCACAACAGGTGCTTCACTTACCGGCTTACCATTTACTTCGGTTATCTCCATCCGGTATTCCGGATAAGCCATCGTCATCGCCGGGTCGCCCAATAACAGGAAGTTGAGTTTATTGAGTTCCGTCCCCAACGCACATTTGGCCAGTTTCATCACATCGCCCAACCGATAGCGCGTACCATCGTCATGCTTTACAAACAGGTTGTTGATCAACTCTGTGTTCAGATTCAGATTCCCGTTCGAATATACCACTCGGGTAGTGGTAAACAAAGCCGAAGCTCCCCCATCGGGATTCAGCAGCAATGCTTCCCCCGCAGAGGTATCATAATCGTCGAACCGGCTGAAATCGCAGGTAGCGGTAATCCATACAGGCAACCTTTTCATAATGATATCGCGTGCGTCCGCCAGCATGAACAGTTTTTCATGCGTAATCGAAGTGGTCGCCCCGTGTCCCGAATAGTTCACGATCAGTGCTCCCTGTTGCAACTGATCGAAAAATTTCTTCTTGGCAACCGGATAAGCGGTGCCCGAAGCGGTCATTTCGCGTTTATAAGCGTCGAGGTATATTTTCGTGAAAACAAATTCATGCTGTTTCTTCGACTGAATCAGCGAAACCATGTCGTCGGCATGCCGCATATGGGTGGCATTGTCGCCATCGTCTCCCAGAAAGCAAAGATTGTTTTTCCAGTTTCCGATCACCTTGTTTTCCGAATAAGCGATAATCTTATTTACCACCGCTTTGGCTTCGGCAAGCGTACGTACGGGCAGACGCCCGATTCCCACATCCAGCTTATCGGAAATCAGCGTGTATTGGCCGTTATAATCTTTAGAGCCCCCTTCATTATCGTCGAGAAACCCGAAATAATCGTCGCATACATACGATTCGGTTTCAACCAGCGAAGGGTCCGACTGGTAGGTAAGCAGGCAGTTTTCGAGTACCGACGGTTTCCATCGGGTAGATTCCATCCCGCGGTTATCGACCGCCCCGTCGCCAAACAGCAACAGATAAGCGGGAGGCGTACCCTGCGTTACCGCGCGGTCATAAAACATCTTCATGAAAAGGCGGTATGCCGTCCCGTCGGGCGTACCCGACGAAAATTCATTATAAATATCTTGCGGCGTTACCACCGTTACATGCAGTTTGTCTTTCGTACGCCGGTATTCGGCAAGCCGTTCGGCCTGCGCGCGCAATTTCGGCTGTACGATAATCACCATATCCGTTTGCGGCAATGCGTGCAGGTTCTGGTTTGCCACCTCGCCCACCTTCGTTACCGCCGGAAAGACAGCCTCCAGATTAACAATCGCATGTTCGCCACCCGCTACCGGGCGACTGAAAGCCGGCTGATTGTCTTTCAGAAAATGAATAACCTGTTTCGGCTTCTGCGCATCGCTCAAATCCCATATCTGGAAATTGTTACTCCAGGTAGTACCCTCAAATAGATACGCTTTCGCATTCGGATTGCGAAACAACGTATAGTTGCCGTATAATTGCAGTTTGCGGGTTACATTGAGGCGGATATAATTAAGCGCCGCCACCTTGGTGTTGCTGCCACCCGGCTTATATACCAGCGTAACAGTGATATTATCATTCTTCGGATTCCATTGTGACGAAAAATATTGTTTTCTGGCGGCTCCGTATTTAGGAACTCCTAACGGAAGATTTGAATTTAAAAATTCGATGTCACCATCTAAAGTCCCCTTCAAAATGCTTCCTGCATCCTCGGTATGAATAGCGAAATCGACATCTATCGAAGCCGGATCGGCCGTAATACCGGGAAAAGAGAATTTAAAACCCTGCGCACGGGTATAAACAAAAGACTCGCCATACATCTCGCGTCCTGTATTTGCCAAACTTGTGGCATCTACCTCATGCAAAGCGTAATCCGAAAAAGTAGTCGCGTATGATTCCGGATTCGTTGTATAAGAATCGACCTTTTCAATACGAAGCGGTTCCGAACCCTTCTGATGCAGAAAATAAGAAGCCTCGCGCGCATAAGGGTTATTGCGGTGCGTAGCCAACCCTTTGCTATATTCCCATTTCGTCACGCCGCGACCGTAAAACAAAATACGTTTCTTCGCCTCGTCACGGTAAATGGCGATTTCAGGCAGGTCATCGATATGAGGTTTAGAGAAAGCCTCATCGAGTATCTCGCCGCCGAAACCAAACACGCCGACCTTCGAAGGATCGGTAAAACCCATCTTTCGAAGCTCGGCGTCTGTTATCTGGTAAATTCCTGTTTCAGGTATGGAAATTCGCACCCACCTACCTTCGGCAAGTACGGATGAAGCAGCAAATGTATGAATTCCCGTTTTAGGCTGATTGGCAGTCTGAGACTGCGTCGCCATCGGGGTTGTAAGAAAAATCAGGCCAAAAATGACAGAGAGGTGCTTTCTTAACATAAACATTGTTTAGGTTGCAGGCTCTTTGTCTTATCGTACGTAAAAATCCAATACTTTTTTATCGCCGATAAATCCCTGCAAATGGTCATTAATTTTAACAGGCCCCACTCCCGCAGGTGTTCCGGTAAAGATCATATCTCCGATCTTGAGCGTATAGAATTTGCTTGCATACGCGATAATCTGATTGATCGAGTGCAACATCTCTGCGCTGTTAGCCTGTTGTACGGTTTTTTCGTCTAAATCGAGGTGAAAATCAAGTTCCGCCACCGGTTGCGTCAATTCCGAAAGAGCGATAAAATCACCCACAACGGCCGAGTTATCGAAACCTTTTGAAATTTCCCACGGTTCGCCCTGTTCTCTCAGTTGGTTTTGCAAATCACGCGCCGTAAAATCGACTCCGACAGTTACAGCGTCATAATAACGCGGGGCAAACTTTTCAGAGATATTTTTTCCCAGTTTACTGATACGTACCACCAGCTCCCCTTCATATTCGAAACGTTCCGCAAAATCGGGTAGAAAGAAAGGTTTTCCATCTTTCAGCAAAGCCGTATCAGGCTTCAAAAACAAAGTGGGTTCTTTCTCTATTAACGTATTATCCATCTCTTTATTGTGCAACGGATAATTCCATCCTACGCAAATGATCTTCATTTTTATTCTTCAGTGCAGGTTAAACGGTTAAACATTACAGCCAAATGTGCATAGATCGAAGTGTTCTGCACTACGATGTTTTTAGGCACACGGATACGAAACGGCGTAAAATTCCAGATCGCCTTGATTCCGCATTCAATTACCCGGTCGGCCACTGCCTGTGCTTTATCCACAGGAACAGTAAGAATACCGATATTGGCGTCGAGCTCTTTGCGATACTTCTGCAAATCATCGATATGATATACCGGAATGCCATTGATCACCGTCCCGATTTTATTGGGGTTCACGTCGAACGCAGCTACCACCTGCAACCCGTATTGCTCCAACCCGTTGTCATGCAACAGGGCGGCACCCAGGCTACCGGCTCCTAAAATAAAGGCACGGTGTGTCTTTTTAAATCCCAGAAAATTTTCCAACACCTCGACCAGCGAATTTACTTCGTAGCCTACGCGTGTCTTACCGGATATATTGATAAATGATAAATCCTTCGCTATCTGAGAAGCATCCACATTTATTTCTTTGGAAATCTGAGTTGATGAAACATACTCCTCCCCCTTATCTTTCAACAGTTTGAGATAGGCCAAATACCACGGCAACCGGCGCAAGGTCGGTTCCGGAAGTTTCATCTTCAAATTCGTTACTTCATCAGTCATAATCGATTCAATAATTTGGCTTTTATGCAAAAATAACA
>JAVVPN010000040.1:0-25692 GCA_036655755.1 Bacteroidales bacterium
GTCCTTTTCTTACTAATTGCTGAATTGTAGGCATTTCTTAGAACTTTTAGTCTTTAAAATTTAATATATGATTCTCGTTATAGTCTTTTACGGCTATAAAAACAGCCGCTATCCGGGTTATAATCAAATCTTTATAACGGACAGCAACCACATTATAACGCAAAAACGGTGCAAATATAATACCTTTCAGGATTCTAACCAAATGAAATACAAACATTTTAGCTTTTTTCGTACCTAATTAAGTTACTTCAAATAAACCAACCGATACTTTCAACTCTAAATTTGTAATTCACGGCGATTTAGAAACTCGAGGGTCAATTTATGTATTCAACCCAGGTTCGTTTGCCTCTTCGATTTTTCGTGTCGCAAAGGTACTACATTTATACAATAACTCAATGGTAGTTAGCAACTTTTAATTCAAAATTCCATAAAAACAGATTTATAATCCGATAATTAAATCTGTATAACATAACCCCTCCCGATTTTTACTTTTCTCAGCTTTTCCGCTTCTTTTCACAAAGTATACTTACATTCTGTTACCCCATGCAAAGTTTATTCCCATACACACATTCGCGTTCAGATTATTAACCGGAATAAACTGAGGCGTCACCCGGGTTATCATAAAATCAGACCCCACGAAAAAATTGAATCCTTTCGGGTGAAAATTCATAATAAATCCGAATCCGGGACCATACGTAGACCATGCACCGCTTACCGTAGCCTCAAACCATCTGACAGGCGCAATATTTACGGATGCACGCGCTTCAGCCCATGTAAAGTAAGGATGAACATGTACCGACGAAAGCATTCCGAATGAAAGATTACGATATGCCGGAAGTATGTATTCTCCCCCTATATTGGCTGTAGCCCCAAGAGCGGTCGTTTTCCGAATCTTCCCTCCGTCGTATATTTTTATCATCTCCTCGAGGTCCGTTCCCAGATTATCCCATTGTTCATCAAGCGTAGGATAATCACTGTCACTTCCCACTCCAATCGTTTCAAATCCCTTAAATGAGTAGGGTTCATTCCCGCTCGCTCCCTCCAGCGTATTAAACCAGCCAATAAAGCCAAGGTCGGTAATTGCCCCCGATAAGCTGAAATCTTCCGAGATTTGCCAGTTAACACCCAAGTCCAGCCCCAGCCCCATGCCACTTACTCCGGGCGAACCTAAAACAAGTTTTTCAATCTCCCCTTTTTCATTATTGCGGAAGGTTGCGCTTTTTGACGAAGCATGCAGATAACCATTTGCATGAATCAGCCATTCCTGCTCATTCATCGAAATACGCATATCCCGGAACCGGGTATTTACATGAGCTATTCCTACCAACACTTTGAGGGTAGCTCCAATACTTAGGTTATCGGTTATTGCCCGTGCATGATTAAAGCTGACATCCACATAATTCGATGTATTCATCTGAAAATCCTCAATAAGAAACGACTGACGGTCTCCGGTGCCAAGTTCTGAGCTTTTCATAAATTCGAATAATTCATACGGCGCGCTTACGTTGTTGCGCGAATGCATTCCGATGCCAATCGTATTAAAGCCGCCTAAGCCTTTAAATCCGCATGAAAACAGGGCCATATCCACATTGGCCGCAATCTTGTTACGCGAACGCAGGCTCTGTAAAAAATCCTGCTCATTAACACTGCGATGCATAAACGTAGTCAGCTTCGACTTACCAAGCGGATCATCATAGGGATAAAGGAAGTTGGATAATCCGACATTACCATTCGCAGAAACATCTACATTACCAAAAGCAGGCATACTAAAATAAGCACGCTCCGCCATAAAAGCCGGATTCATTAGATGTCGGTAATAATAACCTTTCAGAAAATAAGCACTTTTCATCTCCTGTGCCTGCAGCGACACACTAATCGCTCCCGTCAACAGAGCTAGGAGCAGACCGAACAGATAATTTCGCATCATTCTTTATCTAAATTTATATTTATACCACCCAGCAGTTTAATCCGTAGATTCGTAAGCTGTACAAATTGATTTTCACGCAATAAAACTCCTTCCGGCAACCCTCCGGCATATCCGTCAATTAAAAGATCTAATGATTCAAGAAGGGGCAATCCATCCTTTTCAATCACGACTTTTAATGAGGTTTCTGTTTTAACGGCATCTTTCCCGTCAATTCCGGCCTGAATATCACAGGTTTCACCCACAATCGTTTCAATCACATTATTATCCGTATCTCGTCCTACCACACTCAAATTAAGGTCGACCGGTATCGTATTCAAAGCATCCGCCATCACCTCCAAGATGATCCGATCTTGCTTAGAGGCATATTTTTCAAGTTCCTTCTTAATTCCCTCCACACGCTGCACATAACTCAATTCTAGCGTTTCGAAATGCAGAGGCATCACTACTTCATAACTCGCCGAGATAAATTTATCAGCCTCCGGACTAAGGTCTATTTCATGAGCCACCGACTGGTCTGCAACGGCATCTACCTGTACGGAAACAGACTCCGGCAACCCTTTAAACAATTCGGAAAGCTCTGGTACACGAACGGTCTCATAGCCGGGACGTTCCGTCCCCTGTTTTGAAATAAGAAATTGTGACTGCGCCGGCTCTCCATTCTCACTTGACGGTGCCAGACGTATATGTATGGGAGGCAACTGAGAATATTCGGCGCCATAAGAGGCCTCTGAGCGAGTAGACAACTTCAATTCCAAATCCAACGGAACTCCCATCGTATTGTCGACGGTAAAATAAACCTGAGGATTATACAAATCGAGCAAAGCATCCTGTTTTATAAAATCAAGCTCCTCTTCCAATTCTAACGGAAGTTGCTGCTGAATCGTTTCAAAATCAGGATTCACATATCCTTTTACCATCCCGACTGTTATTTCATTCAATGAGATGATTGGAGTTATAATCACATTCTTAAGACCCGAAGCTTTAACTCCGGCTACCTGCGTTTTTATTTTACCGGCAAGTTCTATTTTATTGTCGGATTCAATACGCAACCACGATTCGCCATTTTCTTTTACAGGCACAAATCCGGCACCTTCATTAAACGAACGAAAATCCATACCTATTATTTCAAGTTGTGTCTGATAACCTTTATGCGGATCAAAACCATCATTCAATAAAAGGACATGATCTTTCACACGAGGATCATTCAACTGAATAAAATCAGGAAAACGAACTTCAAAATTTTCTAAGGTAAGAGAGTCAATCTCCTTTGGAAAATTATCCGGAAAATCTAAATGAACATTGAGATAAACGCAACTCCCTTTCTCAGCAAGCACTTCATGTATTATTTCAAATTCGGATGGTATTTTCTCATTGATATCCAGTTTCCCATCTGTATATAACACCGCCTCCATAAACTCATTTTCTATTGAATTTACTGGCAGCCCCGATTGACTCCGAAAAAAACCAGGTTTAAAAAAAGACAAAGGCTTCTTGATATCAAAATCCACCTTTATAGGCGACACCTGAAACCGATCAATAGAAAAGCGAACCGGATCAATCTCTATTCGGCTTTCCTCCATTACTCCTTTTTTACGGTAAGCATATACCCCTCCCTCCAGTACAATCGATTCCGACTCTCCAATCAGCTTCGACACCCTGATTTTTTCCATATTCCCAACAGGGAGAAGAATTCCGTCTGCCCCAATTGTGATATCTTTATTTATGCCTTTTGATAAGTCATACTCCTCATAAACACAAGAAGAGAGTAAACAAAACATACCGGCAACGAACGATAAACATTTTAATTGATAAGAATAATACATAGTATAATGAATGAAAAAGAGTAACCGAACAAACTGCACTTTAAAACCAATCTTTTTATCAAAAGTAAACGAACTGATACGTAAATCAACCATTAATGCTTAATAATCAATATATTTAACAAAATAAACACCCTGTTTAGACAGATTCCATTCCAATTATAAAAGTCATAAACAACAATAAATCGTCTATCCCAAATGCGAACACGTTGCTGATAGCCACTATTTTCCGAATTTAGCCCCAATAATCACAGATTCAGACAAAAGCAACCGCAGTTAATAAGCTATATAAAAATCAATATTTATTCACATTACCCTTTTTTAACCGATTGCGCGCAAACCGAAGCCAAAGATCAGACAAAAAGTCAACCGGAAGAGAATATTCGTATTGGGTTGTTCAGAGTACGTCTCCCGGCTGCTTATCTAATAGTGTAAAATCACTATCTTTATGACTTCTAAATAATCAATTATGTATTTGAAAGGAAACAAACAAGAGTGGAGTAAAATATATGGATTCTTCCGGTTAATGGATCAGCTGGGAGTATCAGAGGGAAACCGATCGCTGGAAGCTAAAAACGAATCGTTTTTAACATTACGCCGATTACACCGTATATTACCCAATGGAACACTGACCCTGTATCCGATGCAATCGGAATGGCGCATCATCAGAGAATTTACAGAAGAAGAAACAGAAACCGTTGTAAAACAAGAAATATGTTTACCGGCAGAACGTTTTACAAGTTGTGCAGATCTGATTTATCAAAAAATAAAAGGGTCTGAAGAGGTATTTGAATGCGATGAAGCCGAGACGTTGCTCGAAGAGATAGGAATCTACGATTTTTATACCGCATCTGAAGAGGGCGACGATTTTCAGGCCGTTTTTTATGACGCACGCAACGACTATGAAGTATTTCATAAAATCAGGGTACGCTCTTTGATGGATCCGTTCTATTTGGTAGCCGCCAACAGAGCCTCAAACTTTAAGTACGACATCACACAGGTAAAATTCTCAAATCCCGAAACAAATAAGATTAATGGTATCGGCGACAATGAAACCGGTTCGATCTATCGATTGGAAGAGATATTTCGTTTGGGCGGAAAGCTGAAATACACTTCTACCGAAGGGAAATTCTTCTTAAACGCATTGCAGCTCATAGACATGCAGCTTCCGAAATTATTATCGGAAATGGTACGCCTGTTTTACACGACAGACAAGCTGACGATAAAAGAACTGACTGCAGAATTAAATCAGATCAATCTGTTTAAAGTCAAAGAGGAAGTTATCAGCAAGAGCCGTATCTATGAATATAAAATCCGCCAATTCTTATATGCGGCCGCATGCGGACTGAAACCAACCAAAACATGGCGCGGTAACGGGAATACGCATTACCAAATTTTCATAACAAAGAAAGGCGAACTATTGGGGTATAACCCGGTACAGAAGGAAGAATTCGAAAAAGTTCTATTTGAAAATACGCGATTAAGCCTGCCAAATGAAGACAAAAACAAATTCGGCACAATTGAAAAAGAGAACGGCCAATGGTTGATTAAACTGAATCTTGAAATCCGTTTTAAATAAATATGCTACAGCCCTATTTACATAAAGGAGTTATCGAGGCCGGATGCGATGAAGCCGGAAGAGGATGTCTGGCTGGTCCGGTATTTGCCGCAGCAGTGATCCTGCCGGAAGATTTCGAATGCGAATTGCTTAACGACTCAAAGAAACTCACCGAAAAACAGCGCTATGCCCTGCGCCCCATCATTGAAGAGCATGCTGTGAGCTGGGCGGTAGGTATCGTTACTGAAAAAGAGATTGATAAAATCAACATTCTTCAAGCATCATTTCTTGCCATGCATCGTGCCGTTGCACAGCTGTCGCAGAAGCCCGAACACTTATTGATTGACGGAAACCGTTTTAAACCGTATGAAGATATTCCGCATACCACGGTAGTAAAAGGGGATGGAAAAATGTTGTCGATAGCCGCGGCTTCTATTCTGGCCAAAACCTATCGTGACGATTTCATGTTGAAGATACATGCCCAATATCCGATGTATCAATGGGATAAGAATAAGGGATACCCATCGGTTGCCCATCGCAAGGCAATCGAAGCGCATGGACCGTGTGAATACCATCGCATGAGCTTTCGCTTGTTAAATCCGCAACTTTCATTATTCTAAAACATAATATTAACCGAGCCACCGAGCGTAATTGTCTGATGCCCGATTAAGTGTACCGCACGAATAGCGGGAAGATAATTATAGCTCAGGTAGCCCCGGAGTCCCAAATGACGGGCAGGGAGATAAGTTATACTCATGTCCGCACCCCAACACACCCCGTGCTTTCGTTGTTCGCGGTCAAAACTATTATCATAAACAGGCACATTGCCATACCCTAAAAGCACATTCGCTCCTGCCGCCCAATGCTCTGAAATCGGATAGGAAAAATAAGGTCCTATCTGGAAAGAGAGAAGATCCATCGATTCATCCCGCAATACATCATCCACCTTCAGTTTCAATCCTGTCATCGCAATCCGCCCCCCGATGCCAAAATAAGGATTCCAGAACCAAGCACCTTCTACTCCGGCCCGATTTCCTTCTGCTACTTCGATTGTATGTTCATCACTTCTCCCTTTGCGGTCAATCATAAAAGCCACTCCCATATAAATTCCCAAAAAAGAGGGCGCATTATCCATATCATACATGGAATATACCTTATTCGGGTGGCGTATTCCGCGTTGTTTAAAAATAAGATCGGAAAGCCAGTAACCGATTTCAGCCGAAAAAATCCCAATCGCAGCTCCTACCATCACATCACTTACCCAGTGACGATTATTGAGTTGTCTTGAAATCCCCGTAGCAAGCGCCATCGAATATCCTCCGATACTGTACCAGGGGCTTCGGGTCAGGCCATATTCTTTATGCAACATGGTAGCAGTCATAAAGGCAACTGCCGTATGCCCGGAAGGAAAAGAATTATAAGTAGTGCCGTCCGGACGCAATACTTTTGTTGAATATTTCAGCGAATTAATGAGCGTCGCACAGATTAGGGCAGAAAAACCGTCCGAAACCAACATCCGCCCCCACGAACTACGCCCTTCCACGCCGCCCGCTTTTAATCCGAGCATAAATGCAGCGGGGGCGAACTGAAGATAATCGTCGTAGTGATAATTGAAGCGGGGGGCAAACTCATTACGTAAACTTCGATAGCGGTCGTCACGTCCTTTTACAATAATCCCACTGATAGCCAGCGGAACGGCTGCATGAGTGATTTGGTAAAACTGCGACCGGGTAAAAGCCTCCAGTTTGGAATGGCGGATAGCCGGAGTGGCCGTCACCTTCTCACGTATACAAGTAGTATCCGATGGTTGTTGACAAAAAATAGCCGTGCCTTGCACAAGCACAGCTATTAACAATATCGTTATTTTCCATCCGGAGATCATACCGATTACATTAATTCCCTTTGGCTTTAAAAGCCATTGCATACAACCGCATCTGCTTCACCATCGAAAGGAGTCCGTTCGAACGGGTTGGCGAAAGATGCTCTTTCAAACCGATCTTATCGATAAAGTAAAGTTCTGTATTCAGAATTTCATCGGGCGTATGATTACTCATTACCTGAATAAGCAATGCTACGATTCCTTTTACAATTACCGCATCACTCTCTGCATGGAATACCAGTTTTCCATCCACATAATCGGCATGCAGCCACACTCGGCTCTGACATCCTTCAATCAGGTTCTCCTGCGTTTTATATTTTTCATCAAGAGGTTGCAGCGAGTTGCCCAGATCAATCAGCATGGCGTATTTGTCCATCCAATCATCGAATGCCGCAAAATCTTCAATAATATTGTCTTGAGTTTCGTTAATCGTCATTTGATTTCAATTATTAATCATTATATAATATATAGGTCACCGTACTACCAACTGCATTAAGAGTAGCCGGATCAATTTTATCCAACGTATCGTCTACGGTATGCCAATATGGATAAAAACCGGTTTCGGAAGTGGGGTCGAGATGAATAATATCGATAGCCGGTATACGAGCCATGGTGTTCACATAATAATGGTCATCATTGATATATCCACCCGATTCTTCTATAAAGTACTTCCCATACCCGAGTTCACGAGCCGTTTGCCACACCTTATCAACGACTGAAGGGGCATAATGGTTTGAAAAACCCTCTTTCAAAAAGGTTGCGTTTTTCGCACCCACCATATCGAGAAGGATAGCATACTTCGGACGATAGGCTGCCTTGTGTGGACGGCTTGCCCAATATTGCGTACCTAATGCCCATGTATTGTCATTCCCCGTTTTCGCTGCCCATTCGGGCGCACCATAATCTTCGGCATCCGTAAAAAGGATATCCACCCCTTTTGTCGGATTCTGCTGTCCCAGCAAACGGGCTATTTCAAGTAAAACCCCTACTCCGCTCGCTCCGTCGTTGGCGCCGGGTACCGGTTTCTTATGATTTGCCGGATTCGGATCATAATCGGCAAATGGGCGACTATCCCAATGTGCAAGCAATAGAATACGCTCTTTTTGATCCGGATTAAATTGCCCGATAATATTTTGAGCTTGCAGGATGGTTCCGTCGAATGCTTTGACAGGGGCATTCTGTACAATCACCTCCGCGCCGTGACGGCGCAATTCGGAAGCAAGCCACTCTGCCGTTTTACGATGCGATTCCGTATTTGGAATACGGTTACCGAATGCCATTTGGGCAGCTACATATTGATAAGCCGAATCGGCATTAAAAGTTGGCACAACCACCGGTTCTTTGACCTTAATCTCCGCCGATGCCGATTTCTGCGAAGTAGTACTTCCTCCACAGGCAACCGTAAGCCATAAAAAGGGAAGATATAAAAAATTCATTGTCAGGCTCCTCATTATTCTTTAGTCTTGATTAGCAACTCAAAATTAGTGTTTTATTTGATAAAACGTAAATGTGCATCCCGAGGACGCACCTCCAGGATCGTTTTTGCCCCTTCCGGAAGCGGTACATTAAACGCAACATGGCCGCACGGAAAATTAAAACATACCGGAAACAAATACCCGTTTACCAAATCGCGAATATTTTCATAAATCGTGTGATTCATCAACGGATCTTCTGTACAATCACTGAATTGCCCCACTACAAGACCGTTAATCCGGTCGAAAACTCCGGCTAAACGCAGATTATACAACATCCGTTCTATTTTATAGGGAGATTCGCCGATATCCTCAATAAAAAGTATCGAGCCGTCATAAATAAAATCATAAGAAGAACCATGTAATCCACTAAGTACAGCCAGATTTCCTCCAACCAACTGCCCTTCTGCATAACCGATCCGATTGAGGTCATGACCGCTTATCGTATAAGAAGGTACTCCTCCGAACAAGATATTGCGAATCATTTGTGAAATTTCATCTTCCGGAGCACACCCTAATTGTTGCGCCATAGGGGCATGCAAAGATACGATTCCACTCCGCGAGAAAAGAGCATGCAATAATGTAATATCACTATAACCGATAAGCCATTTGGGATTATTCCGAATAACTTCAACAGGCAAATCCTCTACCAATTGTACAGCTCCATATCCTCCGCGAGCACAGAATATCGCTTTAACAGCAGGATTCAGTAAAGCCTCTTGTAAATCCGAGAGTCTTTCCTCCCTTCTTCCGGCAAAACGACCATAATCGCACAAGGCATGTGCCGATATAATCGGATCAAGCCCCCAGCCGGCTAAAGTTTGCTGAGCCTTATATACGATTTCTGAATCAACTTTTCCTGCCGGTGAAACAATCATGACTTTATCGCCGGCGGTAAGTGAGGGAGGAAATTTTACCATAGACAAATATATATTTTACCATCAAAACACGCAGAGGCATCCGAATGGGATGCCTCTGCAATGTTAAATATTTTTCTATTATAATGCTTTCTCTTTGATCAGATATTCTGCGATCTGAACAGCATTAAGGGCAGCCCCCTTTTTAATCTGGTCGCTCACGCTCCAGAAAGTCAAGCTGTTTTCGTTACAAAGATCTTTACGCACACGCCCTACATATACAGGATCTTTCCCTGCGATATCCAACGGCATCGGATATGTTTTGCTTGCCGGTTCGTCCATCAGGATCACTCCCTCTGCGTTGGCAAACGCTTCGCGAGCCTGCTCTACTGAAATTGGCTCTTCTGTTTCCACCCAAGTCGATTCAGAATGCGCACGCATTACAGGTACACGCACACAAGTAGCGCTTACTTTGATATCCGAATGCATAATCTTACGAGTTTCGTGGAACATCTTCATCTCCTCTTTGGTATAATGATTGTCCATAAACACGTCTACTTGCGGAATTACATTATAAGCCAGCTGATATGCAAATTTTTCTACCGTTGGCTCCTCGCTATTCGTTAATTGCTCATGTTGGCGAACCAATTCGTCCATAGCCGCAGCTCCGGCACCACTTGCAGCCTGGTAAGTAGATACATGTACGGTTTTGATATGAGAAATAGCCTCAATCGGTTTCAAAGCTACAACCATCTGGATTGTTGTACAGTTCGGATTCGCAATGATGTTGCGCGGACGATGTTTAGCATCCTCTCCGTTTACTTCAGGCACAACCAGCGGAATATCCTCTTCCATTCGGAACGCACTTGAGTTGTCAATCATTACAGCACCATGTTTGGTAATCGTATCAGCAAACTCTTTCGACGTACCCGCACCAGCCGAGGTAAACGCAATATCCACACCTTTAAAATCATCATTGTGCTTCAATTCCTTTACAACGATATCCTGTCCACGGAATTTATAAACTGATCCTGCACTACGAGCCGACCCGAAAAGCAGAAGCTCATCAATCGGGAAATTTCTTTCTTCTAGTACACGCAGAAACTCCTGCCCAACTGCCCCACTGGCACCAACAATTGCTACTTTCATTTGTTCTTATTGCTGTAATAATTAAACTAATCTGTTGAATGTCATACCATGACTACACTTGCAATCACGAATTGCAAAAATAAGACATTCGGAAAGAAAAAAACGTAAAATATGAGAAAATTTCTAATATTAATCTACCTTTTAATACCATATTGTTGTTACGCTCAGTTTTTTGACAATTTTTCCGATCCCGAAACCTTCAAAAAAAATAATTGGCAAGGAAACATTTCTCATTTCTCAACAAAAGAACAGAATTTACGGTTAATGAATAAATTAACCTCTACCGTTGGCACCACCCAAAGCTATCTTTCAACCTCCCTATCTTTACCATCCCCTGCATGCTGCTGGGATATTGAAGCAGAACTCAACTTTAACCCAAGCATATCTAATTATGCCCGATTCTATCTGATCTCAGACAAAGCTGTGCTGAAGGCGCTGCCGTCCGGTTATTTTATTCAATTGGGAGGATCTTCCGACGAAATTGCACTCTGCAAGCAAGATGGGGATGAAATCACCCGATTATTATTCGTCCCTCAACGCCTGACGGCCAAAAACAGCAATTCCATAAAAATACGGGTGCTCTATTCTTCAGGGAAATGGGAGCTTTTTTCCTGGTTTAATGCGGAAACTGAATTTCGGAAAGAGGGAAGCGCAACGAGTCCGCTTTCCTTCAAAAAAGGTTATCTGGGATGGCTGTGCAATTACACGAAAACCTATAGTTCGCATTTTTATTTATACCGGATTACCGTATCCGATTGTGAAAATACAGTGCTACCACCTACCGATCCGGATGAGAAGCCGGTGATACCGAATGATACGGTATATATTCCGAATGGCACCCAACTAATAGAAAATGCAGAAGATTTAAAAATCGATTCGATCGAAGTATTAGAGAAAAACAAACTGCTGATTCATTTTAATCATGCAATAAACATTTCAAAAGCTTCGATTGCAATAAATCCTAAAGGATATTCTCTAAAATTGGCTCCTACCCAATTTTACCATATTATTCATGCAACCATTCACCCCGAACTAAAGAAAAATACAGACTATTATTTTATCTGGAGCGGCATTTATGACCTAAACGGAAAGCCATTCGATGGCAATACCTTTTCCTTTAGAATTGAAGAGAGCGTCTCCGGACCCGATACCGTAGATACACCCGCCAAATTCGGAGAACTGATCATTACCGAAATCATGGCCAATCCCAAAGGATCTCCGGGACTGCCCGAAACCGAATACATCGAGCTATTCAACCGCACCGACAGAGACCTCACATTAGAAAACTGCACCCTCTGTTATGCCACTAAAAAATACAGTTTACCCGCTTATAATTTATTATCCGGCAAAAGAGTGATACTTTGTAGCGAATCAGGCAGCGGGGCATTCCACCCTTCTGTTTCCGTATTACCAATGTCCTCTTTTCCGATACTGGCCAATACCGGAAAGCTGATTTATCTTGAAAACAAAGCGGGCGAACTACTTCATTGGATTGAGTATTCGGATAAATGGTATGCCTCTACACTACAGAAAAGCGGCGGCTATTCGCTTGAAATGATCGATAGCGATTATTTATACAGCTCAGAGTTCAACTGGAGCGGATCAACAGCCGCGGCAGGAGGAACTCCGGGGGCAAACAACAGTATCGCCCGCAAGAATCCGGATACAGAACGACCTTTCCTGATAAATCATCAGTTAAATGAGAGCAAGCAGATCATCCTGAAATTTTCAAAATCCATGGAGTGCGTGGGATTGCATAATATTATTTCGCAATCATTTACCGGCACCTTTTTGCTGACTCCGACCGATTATCCTAAAAACAGCGATTTTACCCTGTCATTTCCCGAACAGATATCCGCGGAAAGCACATCCCTATTATTGAATGAGACATTTTGCATCGACGGCCTACCCCTTTATGATTGCGGGCACTTATCTTTCGGTAAACCCGACTCCATAAAAAAAGGAGATTGTTGTATCAACGAGCTCCTTTATAATACAGATGCGGGAAGTCCCCCCTTCATTGAACTGTGTAATCTATCCGGGAAACCAACCGATCTTTCAACTCTTTCGATTGCCATTTTAGGAACAGATTCCATACCTATCCGCACCTACCCCCTTTTCACCGAAACCGCTTTGTTCGAACCGGACAGTTATGCCCTGATCAGTTCCGACCCAATTTCCGTATTCAACAAGTACGGCTATCACGGCACTCCTAAAATCATAAAACTATCCCTATTCCCCGATCTAAACGCAAGTTCGGGAAATATCGCAATAATCAATTCTCAAAATGAATCTCTGGAATCACTTTATTATCGCACCTCTCTCCATAACCCGGGTGTTTCTTCGCTTGTCGGCGTATCACTCGAACGCCGCGATCCGCTTCTGTCAGCTCATATTTCTCAGAACTGGACTTCAGGCGATATGGCCACCGGATTTGCCTCTCCCGGATATAAAAATAGTGCCGACTCTGAAATACCTGCCTCCGAACAGCGTGGTGTAGGAGAAGGCGAACACTTCAAAACATTATTTGAAACATTGCGTTTACAATCGGGATTTCCCGAATCCGAACTCGTCATCCTTTATAAAATGGATGAACCGGAATTCCATCTGACTGCAACGCTCTATACCTCCAACGGTGTTAAAGCGGTGCGCCTGGCTCACGATGTACTCCTTGACCAGGAAGGAGAAATAGCATGGCCGGACGAATGGCGAACGGCCCGTACAAAAACACCCGGACTCTACTTACTGTTATTGGAATATTTCTCCCTTTCGGGTAAAGCCGGAAAACAAAAAATAGTGATTCCTATTGTTCCGTAAATTGAATAGAGACAAATATCACCTCAAAAAGCTTATTTAAAAGATTTGAGACACCATACAGAGCTAAAAATAACTATTTTTGTTAAAATATTAAAACATACTATTATCACTGCCTGCCTATGGAATTTATTCATTCATTCATAGACATTCCATTCACAAATCCCACATTGATATTCTTCATTGTATTGAGTATTATTCTTCTTTCCCCTATTTTACTCAATCGGATTCGGGTGCCCCATATTATCGGACTGATTCTGGCGGGAGTTGTGATCGGCCCGAACGGAACCGGCATCCTTGCGCGCGACATGAGTTTTGAGCTGTTCGGAAAAGTAGGACTCCTCTATCTGATGTTTCTGGCAGGCCTTGAAATGGATATAAACGATTTTCTGAAAAACCGGATAAAGGGACTTACATTCGGGATATACACCTTCCTGATTCCGATGGTATTAGGGACCGCCGTAAGCTATTACCTGCTCGATATGAGCATGGTTACATCGATATTGTTATCGAGTATGTACGCGTCGCACACATTGGTGGCGTATCCTATCATCAGTCGGTATGGAGTTTCAAAAAATCCGGCAGTAACGATTACCATCGCCGGCACCATCATTACTGTTTTATTGGCTCTCCTCATACTGGCCATTATTACCGGCATGTATAAAGGAAGTCTCGACACCCTATTCTGGATTCGGTTCGGAGGGGCTATTCTACTATATGGGGTTATTATATTCTTCGCCTTCCCTCCCATCGTAAGATGGTTTTTCCGCCAATACGACGATAATGTCACGCAATATATTTTTGTCTTGGCCATTGTATTTGCAGCTTCGTTTGCCGCCGAGCTTTCAGGCCTGGAGGGCATCATCGGAGCTTTCCTTGCCGGAATCGTACTCAACAGATATATACCGTCCGTATCTCCGCTGATGAATCGGATTGAATTTGTGGGCAATGCCCTTTTCATCCCCTACTTTCTTATAGGAGTGGGTATGCTGGTGGACCTGAAAGTATTATTCAACGGAATGGAGGCGCTGATAGTAGCGGTAACCATGTCTGTGATAGCCACCGCTTCGAAATGGCTGGCCGCATGGGCTACACAAAAGACATTCCGGATGGAAAAAATCGATCGCCAAATCATATTCGGATTGAGCAACGGGCAGGCTGCCGCTACTTTAGCCGCAGTATTGATCGGTTATAATATCATTACCGGCACAACCGATACGGGCGAACCGATACGATTATTGAACGAGAATATCCTAAACGGTACCATTATCATGATTTTGGTAACATGTACCATCAGTTCTATCATCACAGAAAAAGCCGCGCGCCAATTAGCCACTCAAACCAACAAGGACAACCGCGAGACGAAAGAAAAAGAACTCGACGAACGGGTTTTGATTCCGGTTGCCAACCCGGCTACTATCGAGAATCTCGTTAATCTGGCTTTAATGTTGAAAGATCCGAAAAGAAAAACTCCGCTCTACGCCTTATCGGTGGTGATTGATAAAGAGGGAAAAGAAACTTCCGCGGGAGCCCAACCGCTATTGCCCAAGGTAGCAAAACTGGCCGCCTCTGCCGATACGACCGTAAATATGATTTCGCGCTATGATGTGAATATCGCCAGCGGAATCATCCATACAATCAAAGAGAATCAGATTACAGATATCGTCGTCGGTTTTCATCATAAGGCAGACATCGCAGATACATTTTTCGGCGCTACTACTCAGAATATATTGCGGCGTACGCATAAGATGCTGCTGATTGTAAAAGGGTTAACTCCCATCAATACGATTAACAAGATCGTTGTAGCCGTTCCGGCGAAAGCGGAATATGAAACCGGATTCGACCGTTGGGTAGATCGTATTGCCAATATATCCACCCAAATGGGCTGCCGAACCATTTTTTACTGTGACGAAGCCTCTGAAGAAGCCCTCAGGTCGCTGATTAAAATAAAGAAATACCGGTTCCGGAATGAATTCGAACCATTAAACGACTGGGACGACTTTATCGCTCTCAAAGAGATTGTTCATCAACATGATTTGTTTGTGGTGATCAGCGCCCGCCATACTTCGGTTTCATACCATCATTCATTCAATAAGCTACCGGGAATCTTAAGCCGCGACTTCAATCACACCAATTTGCTTGTGATTTATCCGGAACAATTCGGTCCGCAGGCCGATACTGTATTCTTTTCAGATCCTACGGCACGCGACCTCCAAAAGAACTATTTGAATCTTACTCCTTCGCAAGCATTCCTGCAGAAACTGCTGGGACATAAAAAAGAATAAGACGCCATCCGCTTCACGTTTCAGCGAATATCTTTTCTGCTTTTTATAACCGCGTCCCGGTCGGGACGTGCGCATGTCCCGACCGGGACGCGCTCGTGTACGGCGTGGGACGCGCCCACGTCCCACGCAGGAGACACCCTTTTATATGAAACCCAATAACCGGAAAATAGAAAAGGTGATCTATTTCACGAGCCATCCGACTCTTGAAAATAGATCACCTATCTTTATAGTATCCCCGAAGGGAGCAGTAGCTTAATTAACCGTTTCTACGACGACGTTCGGTACGAACACCAGAAGAGTCACGATCGCGGCGCTCACGACGGAAACCGCCTCCACCGCCTTCAGGACGACGACCACGATCGCGGCGCTCAAAGCCACCCGAACGACGTCCGTCATTTCCTTTTTTATCCTGTGCGATCTCTACCGAGATCTCACGACCGTTGAAACTAGCACCGGCCAAACCGCTCAATACGTTGCGTGCATCCGCTTCAGGCACCTCAAAGAATGAGAAGTTTTGAAGCACGTCGATTTTACCAACTTCAACACGACGCTGCAAGTTCTGGTTAAGTGATTCGATCAGGGTATTCGGATAGAATCCGTCTGTTTTACCCATATTGATAAAGATACGAGTGTATCCCGATTCACCGCGACGACGACGATCGCCACCTTCTCTCGGTTCGCGAGAACGGCTGTTTTCGTCCGGAATATCCAGTTCGGCAGCTCCTTTGTAGTATTCCAACAAACGGTTGAATTCAAGAGAAACCACGCGTTTGATCAAATCTTCAGTGCTAAGCCATTCTAGTTTTTTGTAGATCGGATCCAGGTACTGAGCAATTTCTTCCTCATCAACTTTCACCTTTTCAATACGGTCTACCAAGTTGAACAATTGTTTTTCGCAAATCTGTTCTCCTGTAGGAATCGTACCTTTTTCGAATTTCTTCTGGATGATACGTTCGATTTCGCGCAAACGGCCTTTTTCACGAACGTGTGTAATCGCGATAGAGATACCTGATTTACCGGCACGACCTGTACGACCGCTTCGGTGTGTGTATGTTTCAACATCTTCAGGTAAACCATAGTTGATTACGTGAGTCAGGTTGTCAACGTCAAGACCACGAGCAGCCACATCGGTAGCAACCAGGATCTGGATGTTTTTAACGCGGAATTTCTGCATTACCGCATCACGCTGTGCCTGTGAAAGCTCACCGTGTAACGAATCGGCGCTGTAGCCATCCTGAATCAACATATCGGCAATCTCCTGAGTCTCTTTACGAGTACGGCAGAATACGATACCGTAGATGCTCGGATAGAAGTCGGCGATACGTTTTAGGGCTGCATATTTATCTTTTGCGTGAACCACATAATAAAGGTGTTTCACGTTTTTATTGCCTTCGTTTTTATGACCAATCGTAATTTCTTTCGGATTGTTCATGTATTTTTTAGAGATACGTGCGATTTCTGCAGGCATTGTAGCCGAGAACAACAACGTATTGCGTGTATCCGGAACTTCAGCAAGGATCGAGTTGATGCTTTCTGTGAATCCCATGTTCAGCATTTCGTCGGCCTCATCCATGATCACGTATTTCACTTTGTCAAGATGTACCGTTTTACGGTTCATCAGGTCAAGCAAACGACCAGGAGTGGCAACTACGATATGAACACCTTTTTTCAATGAACGAATCTGGCTGTCGATGCTTGAACCACCGTAAACAGGCAAGATATGAAGTCCTTTGATGTATTTCGCAAAGTCCTGTAGGTCGCCGGCGATCTGAAGACAAAGTTCGCGGGTCGGACAAAGGATTAAAGCTTGAGGTTGATTGTTCTCTATATCGATTTTCTGTAGTACCGGCAAACCAAATGCAGCGGTCTTTCCTGTTCCTGTTTGAGCAAGTGCTACCACGTCGGTATCGGCACTCAATAGGTAAGGAATTACCTCTTCCTGCACGGGCATCGGGTTTTCAAAACCCATTTCAGTAATAGCTTTAAGAATCTCTGAGCTAATACCTATTTCTTCGAATGTTTTCATTATGTAAAATGTAATTTGAAGTCAATAGGAATCAGGAGTAGAGAATATTTCGCCCCTCGCGAGCTAAGTTTAAAGAAGGTCGTCATGTTAATACAGACCGAACAAACCTATTGACAGTAATTTGAAATAACGGATGCAAAGGTAGGGATATATTTCCGATTAATAAAATGGTAATCGGCTTCTAAAGAATAAAATTGCATTAAAATAGAATTAGGATGTTAATTAAGACCGGTTTAAGTCTGTCTATTCTAGCAAAATAGCTTTTAAGCGATTACAATCGTTTTCATCCACTCCGAGCTCGATATGGAGAAACTCTTTTATCGATCCGTATTTACGCTTAATGAGCTCAAGAGCAGAGTTCAGATAACGTTCGTCACTTACCATCATAGAGGTAATGGCATCTTGCGACTCGAGCGGAAGCGTCATTGCCTGCGCTGCCACTGCGCGCATGTTAAAATACTTGTTGCTTAATAAATAATCTTCTATAATCGCTTGTTCGGGCATATCCAATGCACCTAAAACAAGAGCTGTAGCGATGCTGCTCTGAATATTGCCGTAACGGCAAGATAAAATGACGGGATAATTCTTTTCTTCCAGCAGAACGTCAAACATCCTGCGGAAAGACTCTTTGTTCATCAGCACCATATCCCTGAAGACATCTTGCATAAATACGATGGCATCTCCCCGTTTAAACTGTTGTCTGTAAACCCGGGGTAAGGGATTGGAACGTTGGGCTATCACCGGAAAATGAAACTGATTTTTAATTCCCGCTGTAGTGGATAGATGTGGATTAACTACAACTGACCGAAGATCGATAATTGTTTTGACTCTCATTTTTGCGATCCGTTTGGCATCAATATCACTTATGGAGTCTAACTTACCGGATCGATACAGTCTACCCCATTTCAACGTATGATAGTCGGCATTCACATAGCCGCCTACGTCTCGGAAATTCTCAACGGTAGGAAACTTCTGACAGCGTACGCCAACAATTGTCCTAACATTATCCGGGAAGATAAGAAGGAAATAGCATCTGCTCAGGCTGCCCTTAATTACAATATCAGCACGTCCTTTAGAGATAAGTTCTTTGCCAACAGGCTTTCTCAAATCGAACTTTTCAGGATCAGCAGAAGAAAAGATTTCTACCTCGCCTTCTATCCGTGGGGATACTTCCCACTTAACCACATAGTTATATACGTCTGTAACTTCACATACAGACTGAACCTCATAACTTTGGGTTACGCATGCACTTAAAAATAATAAGGATAGCAGGAAGAATACATAACGAATCATATAAAACTAATTTTACAGCTGCAAAGATATTATTTGTATGAGCGATGAATAGCAAATTATCGAGTAAAAAATTATTAATATATCATTTTATCTTTCAATTTGTCAGCAAAACTAAGAGAAATATAATTTTCATCCTGCCCACACACTTCTACTGCAAACTGTTGCCCTGTTTCAATAACCCGATCCCACATCGTTTCACTCAATGTCGACAGATTTTCTAAGGTAATATTATATTTCAACACGGCATACAATATCCCGGCATTTAAAGCATCGCCCGCGCCAATCAGACTTACCGGACTGGCAGGGAGGGCCGGATAATGCTTGGAGATGCCCGGCGTTCTCAGATATACTCCTTCGGCTCCATCCGTACAAATAAAGAACGGACAATAAAACCGGATATGATTCCGGTAAATTTTGTCGATATCCGTTTCATTATAGATATTACGGAAATCTTCGCGTGAGCCACGCACGATATCTGCAAATTCAAGATTCTCGATAATCGAGGGCATCACATGGAGGGCACGTGCCGCATGATTGCTCCTAAAGTTCGGATCATAGTAAACGAGAGCCTTGCGTTCTTTGGCATATTGCAATAAATCGACCAATACCGGACGCAATTCCGGTTTAAGCGAATAATAAGATCCGAAAATCAAAATATCGTCGGCGTCAATACGTGGCCATACGATATCCAACCGGTCGGCCGGATAGTTCATATAAAACTCATAGCTGGCTTCATGATGCTGATCAAGGAAAGCCAATGACACGGGCGACTGACCGTCGTAATACCGATACATATGCTGGGTACTGATATTATTCTGCTCCATAAACCGCAGGATAATATCTCCGACCCGATCTTTTCCGATTTCGCTCAGAAAGGTGGGTTGTAACCCCAAGCGGCCTAAAGAGATCATACTGTTAAAGACCGATCCTCCCGGAACAGCTTTAAACGGCATTTCATCTTTAAAAAGAATATCAAAAATTGTTTCTCCGATTCCAATAATTCGACGCATCCGAATAAGTAGAGTTTATGCAACAAACGCTAAAAGAGACTCTCTTTGATAAGATTCTTTTAGCGTTTGTAGTAATGGTTTATTTTTCTGTCTGACTCTGAGATCTCGATTTTTCACCAAGATAACCGCCATGATGACGTTTAGCATACTGTTCATTATCGAAATGAATCTGCTGCATGGTATTGACAACCAACAAATCGCCGATTACCGTCATCATTGTGGTAGAGGTGGTCGGAGTAAGCCCCAACGGACATACTTCGCCCGGATTGCCTGTATACAAGCAGATATCCGCTTCCTGGGAAAGAGGACTCTCCTGATTGCCGGTAATCACAATAAATTTAATATCAGGGTTCAAACGGTGGGCCAATGTGGTGAGTTCAATAATTTCACGCGTCTTTCCTGAATTTGAAATCAAAAGCATCACGTCGTTCTTCTGGATCACCCCCAGATCTCCATGCTGCGCTTCGCTTGGATGAAGAAAAATGGCAGGCGTACCTGTCGAACAAAAAGTAGTGGCAATGTTCATCCCGATCTGGCCGGCTTTTCCCATCCCGCTGATCACCAGTTTACCACCTTTATGATGTACCTGCTCGATAATTAAAGAAACAGCTTTTTCATAATCATCCGTAACGGGCAGATTCAGGATAGCATCGGCTTCCCGTTGAAGGATAGAGCGAATAATTCCTTTCATTTATATATATGTATAATTAAAACGATACCCTGCAAAAGTATTTATTTTTACTTTTGTATCCTAACATAAAAAGAGATACATGCATTATCAGCACGCAACCTTACCCAATGGACTACGGGTTATCCATATGCCCATTACCGGACCCGTATCCTATTGCGGGTTTGCCATCAATGTGGGAAGCCGCGATGAAATAGCCGGACAGGAAGGCATGGCCCACTTTGTGGAACACATGATTTTCAAGGGAACAGAAAAACGCCGTTCGTGGCATATCCTGAACCGGATGGAAGCGGTAGGTGGCGAATTAAACGCCTACACATCAAAAGAAGAGACTTTCGTCTATTCGGTTTTTATGGAGGAGCATTTTAATCGCGCCTGCGAACTGATCTGCGATCTGGTACAACACTCCCGCTTCCCCGAGAATGAAATCGAAAAAGAAACGGACGTTATTCTGGATGAAATCAACTCTTATAAAGATAATCCGCCCGAACTGATTTACGACGAATTTGAAAACCTGCTTTTCACACAGCATGCGCTGGGTCATAATATCCTTGGTGAAGAATCTACCCTCGAATCTTTCTCGTCGGAAATGGGTCAGGCTTTTCTCGACCAATGGTATCACCCCTCGAATATGGTTTTCTTTTCGGTAGGCAGTACCGACTTCCGTAAAATCATCGCCGCCCTCAACCGTTATTATCAGCCGGACAACAGCGAATGGAAGGGGAACAAGCGAATACAACCCCATGCGGCGAAAGGTTCGTTTCTGAAGGAATCGAAAGACACGCACCAAGCCCATGTACTGATTGGAAGCCAGGCATACAATATGTTTCATGCCGACCGTTCGACACTCGCCCTGCTTAACAATATACTGGGCGGACCGGGTATGAACAGCCGCCTGAACGTAAGCCTGAGAGAAAAGAAGGGATACGTTTATCAGGTTGAATCGGTGTATACCCCTTATACGGATACCGGAGTGTTTTCTATTTACTTCGGGTCAGACCAGAAAAAAGCAGAAAAATGTATCGATCTGATAAATAAAGAACTGAAACGACTGCGCGACACCTCTCTGAGCGGCTCGCAACTCGAAGCTGCCAAACGCCAGATTCGTGGGCAGATCGGAATCGCCGCCGACAACAAAGAGGGTACGGCGATGGGAATGGCCAAATCGTTTCTTCATTATAACAAATACGATTCGACCGAAGAGGCGTTTGCCCGGATCGAACAAATCACCTCGTCTGATATCCTGAAAGCAGCCAATGATATTTTTGATGAATCAAAGCTTTCTACATTAATCTATGTTTAAAAATAAAGTCGTTTTAGGAATGAGCGGGGGCACCGACAGCTCCATGTCTGCTATCCTGCTGCAAGAGCAGGGATATGAAGTGATCGGTGTAACGTTTATCTTTCATGACGGGGGCGAACATCACCTCGAAGACGCACGCCGGTTGGCAGAGCGGCTGAATATACGCCACATTGTTTACGATGCGCGCGATTTGTTCCGCGAAAAGATACTCAGTTATTTCGTAACCGAATATATGGATGGGAAAACGCCGGTTCCGTGTGTTTTATGCAACAATTACTTGAAATGGCCTTTACTGGCAAAGATCGCGGATCAAGAAGGAGCTTACCATATCGCAACCGGCCACTATGTGCAGACCGTTCTTGACGGCGACCGAATCCATATAAAAGCGGGTACCGACCCCGATAAAGACCAGTCTTTCTTCTTATGGGGATTGCCGCCCGAAATTCTGAAGCGGATGCTATTGCCTTTGGGCGACAGAAGCAAACGCGAAGTGAGGGAACTTGCCGCGGAGAAAGGATTTCGGCAGGTATCGGTCAAAAAAGATAGTCTGGGGGTATGTTTTTGCCCGGGCGACTACCGCGATTATCTGCGCCTGCAACCTGAGGCGGCTGCCATTGAGACCGGATATTATGTTGACGTCGATGGCAAGATACTTGGGAAGCATGAAGGATATCCGTTTTACACCGTGGGGCAACGACGCGGATTAGGTATCAACTTGAATCGGCCCACTTTTGTGAAAGAGATTCTCGCATCCGAAAACAAAGTGGTGCTTGCTCCGCTCGGAGATATGTATAAAACCGTCATGCATCTGAAAGACGTCGTAGTGAATTATCCCGACGAGGTGAGCCACGATAAGCCGGTCATCTGTAAAATCCGCTATCGCAAACAGGAAACACCGTGTCGGATCGACCTGCTAGCGGACCGGAAAGCGATTGTCACGTTTCTCGAACCGGTCAATTCAGTTGCGCCGGGACAAGCCGCGGCGTTCTATCTGAACGATTTGGTAGTAGGCGGAGGGATTATTGTCTGTGCCGAGTAAAAATACAAAAAGGGCCTTAAGGATTTTGTTTTCCTTAAGGCCCTTCTTCTATGGTTTATCTTAAATCATTTATTTGACTTCCCAAATTTCACCACTCATCAAGAACTCACGCAACGTACGCTCCTTTTTCTTAGCTTGTACTTCGGCAATCTGGCGTTCAACTTCCTGATCATATACCGGCGATTCTACCGAACGGATCACTCCGAATGCAATCGGCAATTCATCTTCTGGATCCACTCCCATCATCGCCAATTTGAGATGCAAGATGTTATCACGGATAGTAGCGTCGTGAACCAAAAGATCCGCTTCGGTCACTCCGTTTTCTCCGATTTTCACCACTTTCAGGTTGAATCCGTCCAGAACAATACCCTTGTCGCGATTCGCGCCGAAGATCATTGGTTTTCCTTGTTCGAGGATAATCGAACGTTCGGCTCTGATATCTTTATCAGATACCCATTTATGGATACCGTCGTTAAAAATCACACAGTTCTGTAAAATCTCCACGACCGATGCACCCGCATGGTTCGCAGCTGCCACCATCACCTCTTTGGATGTTTGCAAATCGATATCGAGTGAACGGGCGAAAAAAGTACCGCGTGCGCCCAATGTAAGTTCTGCCGGGATAAAAGGATCCTCCACCGTACCGAACGGCGAAGACTTGGTTACCGCTCCACGATCGGAAGTGGGCGAATATTGTCCTTTTGTCAAACCGTAGATCTTGTTATTCAGAAGCAAGATATTAAGGTCGATATTGCGTCGCACGGCATGAATGAAATGATTTCCTCCGATAGCAAGACAGTCGCCGTCGCCTGTTACCGACCATACGGTGAGCTTCGGATTGGCGGTTTTCACACCCGTGGCAATCGCCAGACCGCGCCCGTGAATTGTATGAAAGCCATACGTATTCATATAATAAGGCAATCGGGACGAACAACCGATACCAGAAACAACCACCGTATCATGAGGAGCCACCCCCACTTCAGCCATCGCTTTCTGCAATGTATTCACTACCGCGTGGTCGCCACAACCGGGACACCAGCGCACATATTGATCACTTTTATAATCTTTCGCTGTATATTTTGTTTCCATGATTAATTCTCCAACTCGTTCGTGATTGCCTCTACAATATCTATCGTGCGGAAGGGTTGCCCCTGTACCTGATTAAACTGAGCGATATTGACACCCGGAATCTTCGCTCGCAAATGAGCGGCAAACTGACCGTTATTCAATTCGCAAACCAAGACCTTCTTATAGTGTCGCAAAATCTCTTCCGTATTTTTCGGGAATGGATTGATGTAGTTAAAATGCACATAGGCTACTTTTTTACCCGCCGCATTCAATTCTTCCACAGCTGAGTAAAGATGGCCGTAGGTGCCTCCCCAGCCCACGATCAAAAGATCGGCCGACGGATCGCCGAGCACATTCAACAGCGGAATATCGTGTGCTATAAAATCGATTTTAGCCTGACGGGCATCCGTCATACGCTGATGGTTTTCCGGATTGGTTGAGATAGCCGACGTTTGATAATCTTTTTCCAACCCGCCCAGACGATGCATGAACCCCTCTGTACCCGGATCCGCTTTATAACGAACCATCGTATCCAGATTACGCAAATAAGGCTTCCATCCTTCCTGCATTTCAGAGGTAACGTAAGGCATCCGGATAGCGGGATAGTTGCCCATATCCGGAATTCGCCATGCCGACGAACCGTTTCCAATAAAAGCATCGGTCAGAAGAATTACGGGGGTCATGTGCTCGAGCGCAATTTTAGAAGCGGCAAAAGCCATGTCGAAACAATCAGTCGGCGTAGAAGCGGCAAGCACTACTACCGGCGACTCACCGTTGCGACCGTACAAAGCCTGCATCAGATCGGTCTGCTCGGTTTTTGTTGGTAATCCGGTTGAAGGGCCGCCTCGCTGTACATCTACAATGACCAATGGGATTTCGGCCATCACAGCCAGTCCGATCGCTTCGCTTTTGAGCGCAAGTCCCGGTCCGGACGTAGAGGTTGCCGCTAATGAGCCGGCGAAGGAGGCGCCGATCGCCGTACATACACCGGCAATCTCATCTTCCGCCTGTACGGTTTTCACGCCAAGGTCTTTCCGTTTAGACAATTCATGTAAGATATCGGTAGCCGGGGTAATCGGATAGCTACCAAGAAATAACGGGATACCCGCTTTCTCGGCCGCAGCGATTAGCCCGTAAGCAGTCGCTTTATTTCCATTTACGTCCATATAGAATCCTTTTTGCGTATTGTTCGATTCAATACGATAGGTGGATACAGACGCATGTATATTGTTTCCATAATTATAACCATCGGTGAGCACTTTGAGGTTGGCTTCGAGTACCGACGGTTTTTTGCCGAATTTATTACGCAACATCTCTATCGCATGTTCGAGCGGGCGGTTAAACAACCAACATACCAAACCCAGCGCAAACATATTCTTACTGCGCAGCATGGATTTGTTATCCAGTCCCATGTCGGCAAGGCTGCTTTTGACCATTGTTTCAACAGGTACAGCAACCACCTGCACTTGAGATAAGCCCAGCTCAACAAACGGATCGGTTGTTT
>JAVVPN010000041.1:0-25632 GCA_036655755.1 Bacteroidales bacterium
TGACAGGCAGGTATTCTAACCAGCTGAACTACCACACCGTTTTGAGGTTTGCTTTTCGAGAGGAGGTTTCCTGTCGATTGCGATACAAAAGTAGTTGTTTTTTTGCAATTGTCAAGTGGTTTGAAATAAAAGCGTAAATAGGTTTTATTTATTGAATTGATAATTAGTAGGATAGTTTTTATTAATTAATTATTTTTAACCATTGCCGGGAAGCTTCCATTAAAAGCTAAAACAAAAAACAGCTGGTTGGCTTAAAAGGCGGCGTGGGTAAGAGATTAAGTCCGGCATATGTTAATAACAATAGTATTCAATCTGCGCAATAAATAATTATATTTGTGTAATTGAAATAACAAATTTAGATAGTATATAAGATGAAGAAATATTGGATAGCCCCTTTGTTGATTGTAGGAATGATGAGCAGTTGTAAATCAGGTTCAACACAACAACCTGATTCTGCCGGAGCGATAACCGATTCGGTTGCAGTGGTAACACAGAATGCTCCGGATGAAAGGGGATATTTGGTAAGAGAAGGTGAAATGGCGCCCGATTTTACAATGAAGCTGACGGACGGCACCGAAATGAAACTTTCCGATTTGCGGGGTAAAGTTGTAATGCTACAGTTTACGGCAAGTTGGTGTGGCGTTTGTCGTCGCGAAATGCCATTTATCGAAAAAGATATTTGGTTGAAGCATAAATCGAATCCGGAGTTTGCTTTATTTGGCATTGACCGCGATGAGCCACTCGAAGTAGTACAGGAGTTTGCTCAGAAAACAGGTGTCACCTATCCGCTCGGGCTAGACCCGAATGCCGATATTTTCGCATTGTATGCCGACCGTAAATCGGGTATTACACGCAATGTAATCATTGACAAAGAGGGGCGCATCGTAATGCTTACCCGTTTGTTTAATGAAGAGGAGTTTGCCGATATGACACGGCGAATTGATTCAATGTTAGATTAAAAAACATAATTATGCAAGTTGCCATCGTAAAATATAATGCGGGGAATATCTATTCGGTAGATTGTGCCCTGAAAAGAGTGGGAGTAGAAGCGGTAATTACCGATAATCCGGAAATACTCCGGGCGGCGGACAAGGTGATTTTCCCCGGTGTGGGAGAAGCGCGGTCTACGATGGAATATTTGCGGACGCATCATTTGGATGAATTGATATGCGATTTGCGCCAACCGGTGTTGGGAATATGTATCGGCATGCAGCTGATGTGCCGTCATTCGGAAGAGGGCGATGTTGATTGTCTGGGCATATTTGATGTGCCGGTAAAACGATTCATTCCTACCGGTCATGAAATGAAAGTTCCCCACATGGGATGGAATCAGCTTCGTGATCCGAAAAGCAAACTGATGGAGGGGATTACCCCGGGCGAATTTGTATATTATGTGCATAGTTTTTATGTGCCTGAAAATGAATTCACGATCGCTTCGACCGATTATATTGAGCCTTTTAGTGCGGCTTTGCATAAAGATAATTTTTACGCCACTCAGTTTCATGCCGAAAAAAGCGGCGAAGCGGGTGAGCAAATCTTACGAAATTTTCTGAACTTATGATTGAACTGATTCCTGCTATCGATTTGATCGATGGAAAATGCGTCCGGTTATCGCAAGGCGATTATGGCCGAAGCACGGTATACAATGAAGATCCGCTCGAAGTGGCGCTTGAATTTGAAGCCCACGGACTGCATCGGTTGCATCTGGTGGATCTAGACGGAGCAAAAGCCAATCATATTGTAAACTGGCGCGTATTAGAGCGGATTGCTTCTAAAACTTCGTTGGTGATAGATTTCGGAGGTGGTTTGAAAAGCGATTCCGATCTGGATATCGCATTTAATTCGGGTGCTCAAATGGTAACGGGTGGAAGTGTCGCCGTGAAGAATCCGGATCTGTTTACCGGTTGGATAAATCGTTACGGTCCTGAAAAAATTATTTTGGGAGCCGATGTTAATGATGGAAAGATAGCCGTAAGCGGATGGCTTGAAAATACGGATATTGAGTGGGCTGACTTTATTGATGCATATCGTAAAAAAGGAATTGTGAAGGTAATCAGCACCGATATCGCACGAGATGGGATGTTGCAGGGGCCGGCTACCGATCTTTACCGTACGATGCTTGAGCAGTTTCCCAATCTGTTCCTCATCGCCAGCGGAGGGGTAAGTAGTATCGCGGATATTGATCGGCTTGAAGAAGCGGGGGTACCGGCTGTGATTTTTGGAAAGGCGATTTATGAGGGACGTATTCAGTTACGTGATTTGATTCGCTTTATAGATAAAATGGAAAGAGAATAATCAACGAATACAAAATACAAATATGCTCGCGAAACGTATTATTCCTTGTCTGGATATAAAAGACGGCATGACGGTGAAGGGAGTGAACTTCGTCAATTTCCGCGAAGCCGGCGATCCGGTCGAATTAGGGCGACGTTACAGTCGGGAAGGGGCGGATGAATTAGTATATCTGGATATAACGGCTTCTCATGAGGGACGCCGCACTTTTACCGATTTGGTGAAGCGTGTAGCCGCAGAGGTCAATATTCCGTTTACCGTAGGAGGGGGGATCAATGCGCTCGAAGACGTTGACCGTCTGTTGAATGCGGGTGCCGATAAAGTCTCGATCAATTCGGCTGCCTTGCGCAATCCTGATCTTATCTCGCAGATTGCGCGCCATTTCGGCGATCAGGTCTGCGTGGTGGCTATCGATGCCAATCTCGAAAAAGAGGAGTGGCGTTGTTATCTCAATGGCGGCCGCCTTTTAACAGACCGTACTTTATTTGAATGGGCGCATGAAGCCCAGGAAAGAGGTGCCGGCGAAATACTGTTCACCAGTATGACGCACGACGGGGTAAAGCAGGGTTATCCGGACGAAGCGTTGGCTCAACTCCATCAACAGTTGCGAATCCCGGTAATCGCTTCGGGAGGCGCCGGAGCGCCGGAGCATTTTAAAGATACGTTTCTAAACGGGAAGGCCGATGCTGCGTTAGCGGCAAGTGTGTTTCATTTTAATGAGATACGTATTCCCGAACTAAAAGCGTATCTGGCCGATCAGGGAATTTGTGTAAGAAAATAAGTGTGTGAAAATTAAAATTATATTCAGATGAAAGTGGATTTTGCTAAGATGGGTGGCCTGGTGCCTGCCATTATTCAGGATTACAGTACGTCGAAAGTGCTGATGCTCGGCTTTATGAATGAAGAGGCCTTGCGCAAAACCGAAGAAACAGGAAAGGTAACTTTCTTCTCACGTACAAAAAACAGATTGTGGACGAAAGGGGAAGAGAGTGGTAATTTTCTGAACGTGGTGTCGATGGCGATTGACTGTGACGAGGATACGCTTTTGATTAAAGTGAATCCTGTGGGGCCGGTTTGTCATACCGGATCAGATACTTGCTTCAATGAAAAAAATGAAGAGGATATCATGTTTATCAAACAGCTGCAAGATTTCATCACCAAACGTCATGAAGAGATGCCGGCCGGATCTTACACCACTTCATTGTTTCAGGAAGGCATCAACCGTATGGCCCAAAAAGTAGGAGAAGAGGCAGTAGAAACTGTTATCGAAGCTACCAATGGAACCAATGAACGTCTCATTTATGAAGCGTCGGACCTGATTTACCACTTAATCGTATTGCTTACTTCAAAAGGATACCGTTTTGAAGATTTAGCGAGAGAATTGAAAAAACGACATAAATAAGAAAAATATAGATGGCAGAAGCTTTAATCAATTATCAGGGAGTCTGCATTGACCGACAGGAATTAACCGTATTGGAAGATATTCACTTGCGTGTAAACGCAAGTGAATTTATTTATCTGATCGGTAAAGTCGGATCGGGAAAAAGCTCACTGATGAAAACCATGTATGCCGAAATCCCGGTCAGACAAGGTGAGGCGCAGATTATGGAGTATAATTTGCGGAAAATAAAAAAGCGCGAAATTCCTTACTTACGCCGTAAAATAGGAATCGTATTTCAGGATTTTCAGTTACTGACGGATCGGTCGGTATACGATAACTTGCTGTTCGTGCTTAAAGCTACCGGTTGGAAGCGCAAAGAGGAGATGGAGGATTGTATCGAATCGGTTTTGACGCAGGTCGGAATGGAGAACAAAGGGTATAAAATGCCGCACCAGTTATCCGGAGGAGAGCAACAGCGTGTCGTGATTGCCCGGGCTTTATTAAATTCGCCTGAGTTGATTCTTGCGGATGAACCTACCGGAAATCTTGATCCCGAAACGGGAGCGCACATTGTTTCGTTGCTTCACCGCATCAGCAGTACGGGTACGACGGTTATTATGGCAACCCATAATATAGCATTGACACAAGAATTTCCCGGACGTATTATTTGTATTGAAAACCAGCAGGTAAAAGAGATATTTGCACAGAAAAACGAAGAAATAGCAGAAGAAATTACAATTTTAGCGTAGATTTTGTTTAAAAAAAGCAAGGAAATATTACTTTTGCCTTTCAAATAGTTGTGAGCACCGACCGAATGGTCTACTCTGCAACTGAAAGCCAGTGGATGAGGAAGGTCTCCCAAATGACGTCCAAACTTAAAATTAAAGATGATAACCTTTTAATTAAAAACTGAAAATGAAAGTTTTAAAGTTTGGTGGAACTTCTGTGGGTTCAGCACAGAGAATGAAAGAAGTGGCAAATCTGATTCTTGACGGTCAGCGTAAGATCGTTGTGTTATCAGCAATGTCAGGCACAACAAATACTTTGGTAGAGATCTCTGATTATCTATACAAGAAAAACCCGGTTGGAGCAAATGAAATCATTAACGCCCTTGAGCGTAAATATTTTGTTACAATCGAAGAACTATATTCCACTGCTGAATATAAAGCGCAAGCAAAAGAAGCTATTAAATCGAACTTTGATTATATCCGCTCATTCACAAAAGATCTTTTTACATTATTCGAAGAGAAAGTTGTGTTGGCACAGGGTGAATTGATGTCTACGACTATGTTTAATCTGTATTTGCTAGAGCAAGGCGTGAAATCGACATTGATTCCGGCTCTTGAGTACGCTCGTACGGATAAAAACGCGGAGCCGGATCCGGCTTATATTCGCGAGAAACTGACCCAACTGCTAGAGCATAATCCTGATCAGGATATTTACATTACACAAGGATATATCTGCCGTAACGCTTATGGCGAAATCGATAACCTGCAACGCGGAGGCAGCGACTATTCGGCGTCTCTTATCGGTGCGGCTATCAATGCTGACGAGATTCAGATCTGGACGGATATCGATGGTATGCACAACAACGATCCCCGTTTTGTAGAGCATACAACTCCGGTGCGTCAGCTGCATTTCGAAGAAGCTGCAGAACTGGCTTATTTCGGAGCGAAAATCCTACACCCGACTTGTATCACACCTGCAAAACTGAATAATATCCCGGTTCGCTTGTTGAATACAATGGAGCCTGCTGCTCCGGGTACGTTGATTTCGAACGAGACCGAATTGAAAAAAATCAAAGCGGTAGCGGCTAAAGACGGTATCACTTCGATCAAAATCAAATCGGGGCGTATGCTGATGGCTCACGGATTTATGCGCAAGGTGTTTGAAATTTTCGAAACATACCAGACTTCGGTCGATATGGTGACCACTTCGGAAGTAGGCGTATCACTGACAATCGACAACAAACGTCATTTGCCTGAAATTATGGATGACCTGAAGAAATTCGGTACCGTTTCGGTAGATGAGGATATGGTGATTATCTGTGTGGTAGGCGACTTGCAATGGCAGAACCTGGGCTTCGAGGCGAAAGTTGTGGAAGCTTTGAAAAACATTCCGGTACGCATGATTTCGTATGGCGGAAGCAACTATAACATCTCAATCCTGGTAACAGCGGCCGATAAGAAAGCGGCATTGCAGGCATTGAGTGATAATTTGTTCAATAAATAAAACCAACAGACCGACAGACTGTCTGACCTGATAAACAGGGTGTTTCAAAAGTATTTCCCTTCGCGGATAGCTTTTGAAATACCCTTTTTTAAACCCTGTCCGCGTCTTGTTGTTTTAAGTTCAAAATAAAAGGTATGAAAACTAATTTTCCAATTGAAAAGCTGAGCAAGCTTGACACACCCTTCTATTATTATGATACTGCCTTATTGCAGGAAACGCTTGATACGATAAAGCATGAAACAGGGAAATATGAAGGATATCACGTGCATTATGCCGTAAAGGCGAATGCAAACGACCGCATTCTTGCTCAAATTAATGCCAACGGCCTTGGGTGTGATTGCGTAAGCGGAGGCGAGGTACAGGCTGCGCTCGACGCCGGGTTTGCTCCCGAAAAAATCGTATATGCCGGAGTCGGTAAATCCGATCGTGAAATTAATCTGGGATTGGATGCCGGAATTTTCTGCTTTAACGTTGAATCGATTGCCGAACTGGAAGTGATTGATGAACTTGCCGCACTTAAAAATAAGGTAGCCCGCATTGCACTTCGTATTAATCCGGATGTAGATGCCAACACGCATCATTATATCACTACCGGACTCAATGAAAATAAATTTGGAATCAGTCTTGAATTGCTGGATAAGGTGATTGCCCGACTGAAAGATTTAAAAAACGTCGCATTAATCGGCCTTCATTTTCATATCGGATCGCAGCTGCTCGATCTTACTCCTTATCAGGAGCTGTGTGGCCGTATCAATGATTTGCAAGATCAACTTGAAGCGGAGGGAATCAATCTTTCTGTAATTAACGTGGGGGGCGGTTTAGGCATCGACTATGTAAATCCGGATGAAAACCCGATTCCCGATTTCGCCCGTTATTTCGCCATTTTCAATGAAAATCTGAATCTGCGTCCGGGTCAAGAGCTTCATTTCGAGTTGGGGCGTTCGGTGGTATGCCAATGTGGCTCTTTGATTTCGAAAGTACTCTATGTGAAAGAGGGTGTGAATAAGAAATTCGTAATTGTAGATGCCGGAATGTCTGATTTGATCCGTCCTGCATTGTATGGGGCGCATCATGTCATTCAGAACCTTACATCCGACGAGCCGGCCGAAACGTATGATGTGGTAGGCCCAATTTGTGAATCGTCTGACTGCTTCGGAAAAGAGGAAGTTTTGCCTCATACCAAACGTGGTGATTTATTTGCTTTAAGAAGCGCGGGTGCATATGGCGAGATCATGGCATGCCGTTATAATTGCCGTGAATTGCCTCGTGCCGTCTATTCAGATCAACTCTGAGTGACGCCGTAATCGGAAACTGATTTTTTATCTGCTATAAAAGCCCGTATCGGGGAGTTGCAAAGACACTCCCCGATACGGGCTTTCTTTTTGGGCAATATTTGTTAATAAAATATGATTGTATGTAATGTTTAGGCTCTTTAGGTATATTTTGATTTTAGAGGGGCAATCAAATTGTTATAACAGTAAAAGATTATACCTAACTAAATTATATGCAAATGAAATCGCCATAACTCACCAAAAGGTATATAAATGGCGCATTTGCACCTATATGTTAAAAAATAAATTATATGCAAATGAAAAAGTTGTTTTTTGGATTACTGGCATTCGTGGCATTAGTTGGCTGCGAGAAAGATCCTGATCTGGATAAGGTGCAGGATGATTATATCGTATATACTCAATATGATAAGAGTGCCGGATTCTCTACGTTTAAAACATTCTATGTTCCGGACAGTATTTTACTGATCGGTAACAGCGGATCTGAAACTTATCTGACTTCGGCCGGAGCTCAGTCTGTGATTAATGCTTATAAAACAAATATGGAACAACGGGGCTTCCGTGAAGTTTCCGAAAAAGATGATGCTGATCTCGGATTACAGTTGAGCTATATTGAAAATACCCAGTATGTTTCCGATTGGTGGGGTGGCGATTATCCGTGGCTCGGATATGACGATTATTGGGGTCCGGGCTATTGGAATCCGTTATACGACGGTTGGGGTTGGTACTATCCTTATCCGATCACCTATTCCTTCTCGACCGGCACGTTGATGGGTGAACTGGTTGATCTGATGGTGCCGGGCAGTGCGTCTGCCACTTCTAAGATTCCGGTAGTATGGAGCTCTTTAATCAGCGGATTTGTATACGGATCGGGCAGCCTGAACGCCAACCAGACCATTACTTCCGTAAATCAGGCATTTGCACAGTCGCCTTATTTGAAGACGACTCCGGTGGCTGCCTCTAATAACAATGAAAAATAGATTACATACATTATATACACATATGAGAACATATAAAGTATTCAGAATTTCGGCATTATTGTTATTGATAATGCTCTTGGGCCTACCTGTAAAGAGCATGGCTCAGAATGATTTGGGTTATTTAAATGTCGATTGGCAATTTAACGCACCGTTGGGTGGCAACTTTGCAAAGAAGGCCAGCGGATGGGGTATGAACTTTGATTTGGGTAAATATGTAACTCCGAATATCGGTGTGGGATTATTCCTTGCTTACAGCACGAACCATAAATACGTGCCGTTGCAAACAATAGCTTTGTCCCCTACCAGCAGCCTTACCGTACGCCAACAACGCTCACTGTTTCAGTTGCCGTTTGGTGTCGGATTGCGTTACCGGATGACTGACGAGGGTATCTGTAATCCTTATCTGGGTTTGAAATTAGGAGCTAATTTTGCAAAAATGACCTCTTATTTCTCTGCTTATGAAAGCAAGAACAATACATGGGGATTTTATTTGTCGCCCGAAATCGGAACCAGCATCTGGTTTGGCGAAGGAGGAAAAATAGGGGCTCATATAGCACTTTATTATAGCTTTGCGACAAACAAAGGTCATCTGTTAAACGGCTCGATCGATAATTTAAACAATATAGGATTTAGAGTAGGTATTGCCTTTTAAGTCTGCTTAGGTTGCTGAACTAACTATTCGGTTTGTTGTTATTCTGTTAGATAATAAAAACAGATTAAATGACATTTTAAAGAAGTTGGATATGAAAAAAGGATTGCTTTTCATCAGTTTTCTATTGTTATTGGTTGGTTGTAAGCAATATAAAACAAACACGCAGGCCGAAGAGGCTTATGCGAAAAGTGACAGTACCTGGATTCCGGACACGGTATATCAGGCCGGTCTGAAATATTGTTACGGCACCGTATGGGCGGGCGACCGTTTGCTGATTTCGAATTTCGGCGGCACCGTGCAGGATCCGCTTAATATCGAAAAAACAGGCTTTATCATGCAGTTGAAAGATGGCGTGCTGTCGGAATATATTCCAGCAGGTACGCTGATGGCTCCAAAAGGAATGGCTGTATTGGGCAATCACCTTTTTGTAGCGGATATCAACTGTGTGATGGTTTTTGATATGAGCGACCTCGGCAAAGCGCCACAGGTGATGCAATTTCCCGAAAACAATCTGTTTGTAAGCGATCTTGCAATTCAGGATAGTTTGCTGTATGCTTCTGTTCGTGATGCCGGCTTGGTTTACCGTGCGGAAATCAATGATTTGGCGCAGGTGGCAAATGCGACGCTGGATGTTTTTCTGCCTACCGTTTCGGGCCCTAATGGTCTTACCGCTTATAAAGACACCATGTATGTGTGTTCTTATCCGCAAAACGATTCAATCGGCGAGCAGAATGCCATTTATATGGTGCTTAATGTGATGGATCTTAATCCGATGCTTTATAAGTTGGAAAGTCTGCCCGGTTATTATTGCGGAATCCAGTATGATCCGGCAACACGCATGGTATATTATACCGATCGGATTAACGGCCAGTTGCGCAGTATCGATATGAAGAGCGGCAATAACAAACTGCTGTTCCCTGAAAAAATATTGCTGTCGCCGCAGATGCTGACATTGAAGGGTGATAAGTTATATGTGCCGGATGTGGATGCAGGCAGATTATATGTATTCACTATTCCGAAACAGAAATAATATTAAGCGTATCTTGTGATATAAAAAAAGTCGGGCGAAGTATTCTCTGCCCGACTTTTTTGTGTCTGTATCTCTTTTTCAGAATTTCTGTAATTCTTTGTATAAACGTTGGATGGGCAGGCCCATCACATTAAAATAGCTGCCGTTTATATTTTCCACTCCGATATAGCCGATCCACTCCTGCACACCGTATGAGCCCGCTTTATCGTAAGGCTTATACCTGGTAACGTAATATTCGATTTCGGCATCGCTCAATTCGGCAAAAGTTACTTCCGAAACTGCGGCAAAGCTGCTCTCCTGTTGTTCGGTGCGGATGCACACCCCGGTAATCACCTGATGGGTTTTTCCCGATAAGGTACGCAACATCGCTTTCGCGTCCTCTTCGTTCGAGGGTTTGCCATATACGGTATTGTTGGCCCATACGATCGTGTCGGCGGTAATAAGCAATGTATCCGCCTGCATATGGTCGCCATAAGCGGCAGCCTTGTTGCGGGCAATAAACACCGGAATCTCTTCGCCGTTCATTCCGGCCGGAAAAGATTCGTCGATATCGGGAAGAGCCGTTACTTCATATTGAATATCCAATCCGCCCAACAGTTCGCGGCGACGCGGAGAGTTGCTGGCTAACAGGATTTTGTAATTTGCGAGATTATCTAACATAGTGGGTTTCTTATTTTAAAGCGTGAGTTTACCAGCCGAATGCTTCGCCGTCCATCCATTTGTTTTGAGCTTTCATTACCTGCTCAATCACATCGCGGGCACATCCCCGGCCCCCCTCAACGGGTGAGATATAGGTGGAGATAGACTTGATTTCGGAAGCTGCGTCGGCAGGGCAGGTGGGCAGTCCCACCGATTTCATAACTTCATAATCGGGAATATCGTCGCCCATGTATAATACTTCAGACGGTTGAAGCCCTGTTTCATTCAAGTAGTGAGCGAACTGCTCTTTTTTTATCTTCGACCCAAGGTAAAGATGGCGAATTCCGAGTGCGGCAAAACGCTTGCGAACCGCCTCCGTATTACCCCCGGTAATGATGGCGACTTCAAATCCCCGTTTTACAGCTAGTTGAAGGGCATAACCGTCTTTGATATTGATCATGCGCATCGGTTCGCCACTCGGATGCAACGGAATCATGTCGGCAGACAATACACCGTCTACATCGAATACTAATCCCTTTATTTTTTTCAGGTCAAAATTAATCGCCCCCATGAGTTTTTTATTTATTGTTTGAAAATTTAAAAATACTGTCGCTTAGGTCTTTGTAGATTTGCTGTAACGATTCGTCGTGCAACAGATCAAGATGCTTGTTCATTACATTTCGGTCGTATCTTACAGCCGGGCCGGTTTGTGCCTCAGAAGGTGCCAGGTTGCGGATTTTTGAGGCTGTTTCTGCAATTAAAGGATGAAGAGCGTCGAAAGGCACTCCGTGCTGTTCGGTCAGTTGCGCCGCAATTGCATACATGTGGTTGGTGAAATTGCAAGCAAAAACAGCTGCCAGATGCAGGTATTTCCGTTGTTCGGAATCGGCTGCGTATACTTTTGCGGATAATTTCTCGGCATGCTCCGTCAATAGCCGGCAATCGGCCTCGTTGTGCGCTTCGATAAAAAACGGGATATCCGAAAAGTCGAGCAATCGCGCTTTGCTAAAGGTTTGGAGCGGATAAAAAACGCCATAGCGCGGCGTAAAAGGGCGGAATATATCCATTGGGATACTTCCTGCGGTATGTACCCACAAGCCGTTGTTGGGTTGCATCTCTTCCAGAACTGAGGATAACGCTGCGTCTTTGACCGAAAAGATATACAAATCGGCATCTGTGCGGATCTCTGAGATTACATTTGTAAACGAACAATTGAGCGTAGCGGCCAGTTTTTCGGCAGAAGCGACGGTATGGCTGTATATCTGCACAATCTCAAAGCCTTTCTGCTGCATGGCGGTGGCCAGGTTCGTAGCAAGATTGCCGGCTCCGATAAATATTATTTTAGTCATCTTTATCACGTTTATTTTCTAAGCGCCTGAATCAGCAGCCAACTTCCTCCGGTAAGGAATACTAACGGAACTACAAGAAATTCATAATCCATGATGTATCCGTATACTGTATGGAAGCGGGTCAGTAATCCTGCTACCAATAGCAGCAAACCGATGGTTTTATCTTTCTTGAATAAAAGAAAAGAGGCGGCTCCGTAAAGCAGAAAGGTGCGCCAGTCGAGTAGTTCCATGCGTAGTTTTACGGGGAATGAACTGAATACGCCAAATGCATTTAACAATAACAGGAGTCCATAAAATGCCAATGTGATTCCTGTGCTCAAACGAAATTCTTTATCCTTCATTTATATCTTCTCTCCATTGTCCGACATGTACTTTTTCCCATTGCAGCTGATCTGTGTCGATGGGCTTCTTTTCTTCCGCTTTATGACCGATCGAGATGATTGACAATACCTGCAAGTGGGGAGGAATCCCTAAAAGAGTGCGCACAATCTCTTCTGCCGAACGTCCATCGGCTGTATAGCGGTTGCGCATCTGAATCCAGCAGCTGCCCAGCCCCAGGTCTTCGCACGCAAGTTGCATCAGAATAGAGGCGATAGAGCCATCTTCGATCCAGGTATCCGATAGGTACGGATCGCATACTACCACAACGGCCAGCGATGCTCCCTCAATCGGATTCGCACCATGCTCTTTCGCTTTCGCCAGTTGCGACAAGGTTTCTTTATCTTCCACCACAACGAATTGCCATGGGTTTTTACGTTTACCGGCGGGTGCCATCAATGCTGCTTCCAGAATCGTTTTTACCTGCTCGGATGTGAGCGGTTGGTTCGTATATTTCCGGATGCTTCGACGGTTCATCAATAACTTATGTAAGCTTTCCATCTTGTATTATTTTAGTCTGATTGGGCAAAGATACATTAAAATGAGATAATTTTGCATTTCTTCGACGTGCCATATACGCTTACGCGCTTTTGTACGTTATTTGTAAAGTGCTAATGCTAATTTTTATCAATGAGATTTTATTATACGCTGATTTGTTTGTTGTGTGTGGCCGGATTGAATGCCCAAAACCTGATTAAGATTACCGGAACGGTTCAAGATTCGGAAGGGCAACCTATTGAGATAGCCCACGTACGCTTGAAAAGCGGGATACAAGGCACGCTGACTGACTTTAAAGGTCGGTATGAGCTGAGTGTTCCGGCATCCGATTCGGTTACGCTGATATTCAGTTGTCTTGGGTATAAGCGGGTGACACGTATGATCCCGTCGCCTCCCGAAAAAGTGATTCTGAATGTACGCCTTTATTCCAATACCGAAGCGTTGGGCGAAGTGGAGGTGACGGCCAACCGAATCCAGGCGAATACCCTTGAAAAGATTGAAATGGGAAAAGGGAAACTGATGCCCGACGTGTCGGGCGGAAGTGTCGAAGCATTGTTGACCACCATGGCGGGGGTAAACTCGAGTAATGAATTAAGCTCGCAATATTCTGTACGCGGCGGTAACTTTGATGAGAATATCGTATATGTAAACGGCATTGAAGTGTATCGTCCGCTTTTGGTGCGGTCGGGCCAGCAGGAAGGGTTGAGTTTTATAAATCCGGATCTGGTTGGGTCGATCGGTTTCTCTTCGGGGGGGTATGCCGCCGAATACGGCGACAAAATGGCGTCGGTATTGGATATCACTTATAAGAAACCGGAAGCGTTTGAAGGCTCGGTGTCGGGTAGTTTGCTGGGAGCCACCGCTTCGGTGGGACAGGCTGCGGGGAAATTTACACAGCTTCACGGTTTCCGTTATAAAACGAACTCTACGTTGTTAAGCTCGCTCGATACAAAAGGCGAATACAATCCTACGTTTTTTGATTATCAGACGTACCTTACTTATCAGTTTAATGAGCAGTGGGGAATCAGTTTTCTGGGGAACTTTTCGCAAAACAGTTATCAGTTTCGCCCGGAAAGCCGTACCACCTCTTTTGGTACGATGAATGCGGCAAAGCAATTCAGGGTGTACTTCGACGGTCAGGAGAAAGACTTGTTCCGTACGTTTTTTGGTTCGGCTTCGGTTAAATACAGCGGAATCAAGCGTACCGAACTTGAAATGATGATTTCGGCCTTTATGACCGATGAAAAAGAAACCTACGATATTACCGGCGAATACTGGCTCGACGATATAGAGGGAGAGTCGGGAAGTGGCCAGGGATCGCTTGGGGTGGGAGCCTACCATGAGCATGCCCGCAATAAGCTGAATGCCCGCGTGCTTGCTTTTGCCGTGAAAGGAGTTACCAAATACCGGAATCATCAATTCGGCTACGGGGTGAATGTGCAGACCGAACGGATTAACGACCGTATCGGCGAATGGGAAATGCGCGACTCATCGGGTTACTCGTTACCTCATACCGGTGCGGCGGTGGATGTGATTTATAGCTTGCATTCGCGATATGAAAACACCACTACCCGCATGGGCGGTTTTATTCAGGATACCTATCGCTTTAACAGCGGATTGGGCCGATTTACCGTAACGGCGGGAGTGCGCGCTTCTTACTGGTCGTATAACAAAGAGTTTATTGCGAGTCCGCGTGTATCGATTGCTTTGGTACCGGAGAACATACCCAGTCTGACCACCCGTTTTGCTACGGGAATCTATTATCAGACTCCCTTTTATAAAGAGTATCGTGATACGATCCGCAATGAGGCGGGCAATCTGATGGTAAAGATGAATGAGCAGATCAAATCGCAACGAGCCCTTCACTTTGTATTGGGAGGCGATTATTCATTCAAGGCGATTGGACGTCCGTTTAAACTCACTACCGAATTATATTATAAGAAGCTGGATAATCTGGTGCCGTATGAGGTGGATAACGTGCGCATCCGTTATTACGGCGAAAATATTGCAAAAGGATATGTTGCCGGACTGGATATGAAGTTTTTCGGAGAATTTGTGCCGGGTACCGACTCCTGGCTGAGTTTTTCGCTGATGCAGGCCCGCGAAACCTTCTTGGGAATAACCGTTCCGCGCGCTACCGAGCAGCGATATAGCTTTGGGTTGTATTTTAATGATTTCGTACCTAAATTTCCTAAATACAAAATGAGTCTGAAAGCTATCTGGGCAGACGGGCTTCCTTTCGGATCGCCTACCCGCGGACGTACGGCAGGTGTTTTCCGTACCCCTCCTTACCGACGGGTGGATATCGGTTTGTCGCGGGTGTTTAATGCAGAGAACGATCGTTTTATGAATCGCGGTGCGATGCGTCACCTGAAAAACATCTGGGTTGGGATTGATGTGTTTAATTTACTGGGAATCAGTAATGTGAATTCATATTACTGGGTGACGTCTGTTCAGAATGAACAGTATGCGGTGCCCAATTACCTGACGGGCAGACAAATAAATGTACGGTTAAGTATCGATTTTTAATTATTTTCTCCATAAGGATTTATCATCAGCCGGAACGCGCCGTTCCGGCTGATGTCGTATATGGGTATTTGCAAGCTGTCGCAAACATGATGCCATTGCATACGGCGGTAGCGTGGCAGGGTAGGCAGCAGCACCAGCGTGTCGAACCGCACCAGTTGCTGAACGGAAGTGATGTTATGGCGATTGGTTCCCCCTATCAGCAAATAGTTTACCCAAGGCTTTCGGATCGCTTCTTTCCGTTCGAAGCGGCGGTCGGTCAGCATGCAGAATCGTTTTCCGGCAATCTCTAAAAACGGATGGCGTACAAATATTCCATCCTCAGAGAGGGTATCGCCGTAATAAGCGATTGCCGCGTTTAACCGGAAGCGCTGTTCTAAAGCGGAATAATAAGGGAGTACTTGCTCTGTTGTAAATCCGGAATCGGGCGAATATACGGTATGGCGTTGGTTTGTAATCAGATGAATGCTGTTTGCCCGGCGCTGATTAAACAGAATCACTTCATGGATCGGCGCATCGGATGGTTCGAAATGATAAGTGGCTGCCGTTGCAAGAAAGAACAATAGGGTGGCGATCAGATAAGCGGCTCTGGGACGCAGTAAAAAGCAGGTAAACGTCAGCAGGCACCCCAATATCAGAAACATCAGCATGGCCGACGGATAAGCGGCGGTTAGTGAGGGCAGTTGGCTGAATCCGTTGCTGACGCGAAGAATCAAGGTCACCAAGTCGTTTAACAGCGTATGGAGAAAGGGTATGTCGTATCCGAGTGAAAGTAAGCTTAGATCGATAAGTGTGAACAGAATCAAGGGGGTAAGGAGCGGGATGATAATCAGATTAGCCGGCAAAAACCAAATCGGAACAATATGAAAGTAATAGACGCTGACCGGCAATGTAAGAATCTGCGCGGCAAGTGAAACAATTAAAATATTCAGCACCGGATTGATTACCGGATGGGAAGGAATGATTTTCCGAAGAATCGGTTGGTAGATCAGAATGGATAAAACGGCAAGGAAGCTAAGCTGGAAACCCACTTCAAATAAATAATCGGGACAGATCAGCAGCATGAAAAACGCGGCGATGAAAAGCGCGTTGAGCGGATTATTCTGTTCATATAAAAGTTTCCCGACCAGGAATACCGATATCATGCAGACGGCCCGCACAACCGATGCCGGTAAGCCGGTCAACAATGCATATCCCCACATTAGGAAAAGAGCAATTACGTAGATTAATTTTTTGAGGTGCAATAATCGCAGGGGTGATAAAAGAATCATTACAATCATAAACAGAATGCCCGTATGCAATCCGCTTACGGCAAGGATATGGGATAACCCGCTTCGTGAAAAATCGGTGCGTATCTCATCGGGCAGGTATTGGCGATACCCTAATAAGACGGTGCTCATAAAAGCTCGGTTTATATCCGCCGGGAATATCTGTTGCAATTGGGCGATGACGGATTCGCGTAGTTTAATCACCCTCTTTTCAAAAGGAGAAATGGCCGGAGGTCGGGTAGTGGTGTATTGACGGATATTTGCGGAATATCTGATTCCTTTATGCAGCATAAATTGCCGGAAGTCGAAAGCGTATGGATTCCCGCTGTTTCGGATCTCCCGTACATAGAGATGACAAATCAGGATATTGCCTGTTTGTAATGTATTTGTGATTGAGTCTTTGGGTAGATAAAGAAGCAGTGGAAGCACAACCGTGTCATTTAACAACGTAGCGTAAGCCTGCCGGGAATTGGATTTTTCTTCGGGGTCACTATCGAGTCGTACGATGGCGTGGATAGGTTTATCTTCCGGAATGCCTATGAAACCGGGTGTTTGCATTCGTAAGCAAAAACATCCTGTTGCGGTAAAGACAAGAAATATTCCTGTTCCGAAAAGGGAACGGTATTTATACTTTTGTACCGGCGAAACAAGGCAAAAAGAGATCAGTAATAAAAGAAATCCGGAGATAAAAAGGGTTGGAATCAGGAGATGGTGAGGAAAATTTTCCTGAAGGAGAATACCCAGACTTAAAGGAATTAAGTATTTAAGAAAGGGTATGTGCTGTATGCGTGATAATAAAGGAGGCAATCAGTTTGGTTTCAGATTGTGTGTGTTTTCATTTCAGGTAGAGATATAGTTAACAAAGAAGGTGTGTAAGAATTATAGTTTGACGCCCCCGTTTATTATCGTACGTTTATCATCACAAGCTTTTCAAAGCGCTAATTGTTTCAATCGGATTTTCTGATTTGAAGACGTAATTTCCTGCTACCAGGATATCGGCTCCCGCATCTACCAATCGTTTACCGGTTTCAAGATTTACACCTCCGTCTACCTCGATTAGGGCTTTTGCGTTTTTTCTCAGAATCAGTTCTTTAAGAACCGCTGTCTTTTCAACTGAATTTTCAATAAATTTTTGTCCTCCGAATCCCGGATTTACAGACATCAGTAACACCATGTCCAAATCCTGAATAATATCCTCAAGTAATAGTACAGGAGTTGCAGGGTTCAGAGTGACTCCGGCTTTCATACCGGCTTCTTTGATCTGCTGTACCGTACGATGAAGATGGGTGCATGCCTCGTAATGAACATTCATCATATAGGCTCCGATACCTTTCACCTCGCGGATGAATTTACCCGGATCGGTAATCATCAAATGGACATCCAGCGGTTTTGTACATAATTGGTTTACGTATTCCAATACCGGAAAACCAAAGGAGATATTCGGAACAAAAACACCATCCATTACATCAATATGCAGCCAATCAGCTTCGCTTGCATTAATCATCTCAATATCGGCTTGTAAGTTTGCAAAGTTTGCCGATAACAAAGAGGGTGCAATTTTGACACTCATATAACGATAAAAATTATTTAAATTCAATCAGATTGTATCTGACAGCTGACAAATGTAATAAATTTTTAATATTCGACTCGTAGTTGGAGCGTTATTTTTGTAACAAATAGCTATTTTAATGTTTAAAAGGGGTTTTTAGCCGCTCTTTTTGAGAAAATACACGCTTTCGACATGAAAAAAAGACTTATTGTATATTGGGGCGTACCGTTGATTTAGAGGTTTTATTGTCGGGACAATAGGTTCTTGCGAAATAACGCAAGATTGCAATCGTCTCCGGTTTTGGTGTGCGCTGACTGTCGTTTACAATTGTATTTTTTTTATTACAGGGAGTAGACATATTATTCATAGGCTGTTGTTTTAGTATTGTTTGTATCTAAAACGATCAGCATCCGGAATAATTGTTCTGTAATTGTTAAAAAATCATAGTGTAAGAGATATGTTGTATTTGTCGGCCATTCGGCGAATGTTAAGTACAGCATATCGCATGCGTCCCAATGCAGTATTGATACTCACTTCGGTTGCATCGGCAATCTCTTTAAAACTCATGTCTTTATAATATCGCATAACGATCACTTCCCTTTGGTTATCGGGCAGGCTTCCGATCAGGCGGCGTATATCGGTGTGGATCTGACTTTCGATCCATCGTTCTTCAATGGTCCCTTCGCAAATATCTTTATTATTAAAAATATCGTACTCGCAATCGTCGTTCGATATATTACGCACGTTCTTTTCCTGTCGGTAATAATCGATAATCAGGTTATGGGCAATCCGCGTAAGCCATGCTGCAAATTTGCCATTGTCGGTATAGCGACCCTGTTTGATGGTCACAATAGCCTTCACAAACGTTTCCTGGAAAATATCCTCGGAGAGATCTGCGTTTTTAACAATAAACTGGATGTACGACAACAGTCGGGTTTGGTGACGTTGTAAAATAATATCAAAAGCCTCATTATTTCCTTGTGCATATAAAGCAACAAGTTGCTCATCAGAGTAATGTTTCATCGGTCAGATAAATATTGGTTCAGTGTAGAGGTGTTTCGATATGCAAGAAGTATTAAAGGTGTATAAATTTTGTTTGCACAAATAAAATGTATTTTTTTATATTAAAAAAGAAATGAGCTAAAAAAATAAAATGCTGTTTAAAACAAATCCATATACCTTTGTAGAGAGTTACCATTATTTAAAATAAACAGAGGGGCAGCCTCTTATTTCAGAAAGGAAATAAGAAAGACGAGGAGGTATTAAAAATACAATTCGATAAAGATTAATGTAATTTTTACATTTTAATTTTTCTATATTTGCTGTCTCAAATTAAAAAAAACTATTAATTCTTTTAAATAATCAATTATTGCTATGAAACCAACACTTTATGTTCTGGCAGCAGGGATGGGAAGCCGTTACGGCGGTTTGAAACAATTAGATGGAGTAGGTCCGAATGGAGAAACTATCATGGACTATTCTATCTACGATGCAGTAAATGCCGGTTTCGGAAAAGTAGTTTTTGTAATCCGTAAATCATTTGAGCAGGATTTCAGAGAAAAAATCGTAAGTAAATATGAACATGTAATTCCGGTAGAAGTGGTTTTCCAGGAATTGGAGTACCTTCCGGAAGGATTTGTATTGAATCCGGAGCGTGTAAAACCATGGGGTACAAACCATGCTTTGATGATGGCCAAAGAGGTGATCAACGAGCCGTTTGCGGTAATTAACGCTGACGATTTTTATGGTCGCGAAAGCTTCCAGATTCTGGCAGACTACCTGACCGGATTGAATGGAAAAGAAAACGACTATTGTATGGTTGGATACCGTTTGGCAAACACATTGAGCGAAAGCGGCGCGGTAGCACGTGGTGTTTGCGAGAAAAATGCGGATGAATTCCTTACAAGCGTAGTAGAGCGCACACATATCGAGCGTATCGATGGCGAAGTGAAGTTTAAAGATGAAAATGGCGAATTTATCGCAATCGAAGAAAATTCACCGGTTTCAATGAATATGTGGGGATTCACTCCCGATTATTTTGCTCACTCTGATAAATTCTTTGTAGAGTTCCTTAAAAACAACATGGATAACATTAAAGCTGAGTTCTTTATTCCGCTAATGGTTAACCATTTGATTCAGAACGGTACCTCTCGCGTTAAAGTTCTTGACACCCCTTCTAAATGGTTTGGTGTAACTTATGCCGAAGATCGTCCGGACGTTGTTGCAAAATTGCAGGAGCTTGCAGACAATGGCATCTATCCGACACCTCTGTTTAAATAATTGAATAGAAATATCTTGGCAAAAAAGGTATTTTTCAGGACTCCGAAATGATTCCTGGAAAATACCTTTTTTCGTTATTTTTTAACAAGATTGCTATGCCTTTTGGCGAAAATCGTTATTTTTGCTCACATTATTGATAAATGTGCAGACCTATACTTATATATATTATGTCCAAAACCAGAGAAATGCTGATTGACGTCGCCCGGCAGCTCTTTGCCCGGGAAGGGGTAGAGAATACGACGATGAATGATATTGCGAAAGCGTCAAAAAAAGGCAGACGTACCCTGTATACTTATTTCAAAAATAAGAATGAAATTTATACGGCGGTTATCGAGTCGGAGCTGGCGCATCTGGTAGAGGGGTTGCGTAATGTGATTCCCATGACGATGCCGGCCGATGAGAAACTGGTGCGCTATATTTTTCAGCGCATGGAAGCGATCAAAGAAACGGTATTTCGGAACGGGACATTGCGTGCGGAGTTTTTCCGCGATATCTGGGAGGTAGAGAAAGTACGTAAAAAATTTGACGCACAGGAGATAGAAATTTTAAAGACTATCCTGACGCAAGGCGTAAATGAGGGCATTTTTCAGATGCCAAGTGTCGAGGTAAGTGCATTGACGCTTCATTATTCGTTGCGCGGATTGGATGTGCCTTATATACGGGGTGTTTTTACGGAGTTGGGAATTACCCGTTTTACGCTTCGTGAATACATCCTCGATCTTGTATTTAACGGAATTAAAAAGTAGAAATTCAAAAGTATGTTTATTAATGCATTGGGATATTATGTCCCGGCCGAAAGGGTCCGGAATGAAGATTTTCTGGAACTAAACGGTTTGACCAGTGAATGGATCGAACAAAGAACGGGTATCATGTCACGTTCGAAAGCAGGAGCAGAGGAGAATGCGCATACCATGGGGCTTGCCGCGGCAAAAGACGCCCTCTCAAAATTGGAATATCCTGCGCAGGAAATTGATTTGGTAGTGGCTGCTTCTTATTCGCCATTAGACACGGTGGCTACGTTAGCGCATGTAGCACAGCGTGAATTTGATTTGCCTCAGGCAAAAGCGCTTTATCTTTCGTCGGCGTGTTCATCGCTGGTAAACGGACTCGAGGTGATAGAGGGTTATTTTGCAATGGGCAAGGCAAGCAAAGCGTTGCTGATATGCTCTGAGCACAATACGTATTACAGTAATCCTTCTGATCCGAAGGCGGGACATCTTTGGGGTGACGCGGCGGTTGCATTCGTGATTTCGAAAGAGCGTCAGTCGGAAACGGAACCTCAAATTCTGGATGTATTCACCCGTGGGTTGGGACATATCGGAAAAGGGCCTGAAGGTGTATGCCTGCGTCCGAAAGAGGAGGGCATTACGATGCCGGATGGTCGCGACGTATTTATGCACGCGTGTAAGTATATGATTGACGCGCTCGAAAACCTGGTTGCAAACAACCAACTGCAGCTCGACGATCTGACATATATCATCACGCATCAGGCCAACAAGCGGATTGTAGCCAATGTAGCGCACCAGTTGAAACGCGAACCTGAAACCTTCCTGAATAACATCGAGGAGTTCGGTAATACCGGATCCGCTTCGACAGGGTTGGTAATGGCTCAGCAATACGATACCTTTAAGAAAGGCGATCTGGTTGGATTGTGTGTATTCGGTGGTGGATACTCGAGCGGAGGTTTCCTAGTGAAATTCTGATCGGAAAAGATTTTAAATTATTCAAATACATTCTTTCCCGGAATGATGCTTATTTAGGGTTTGTTCTGAATAGCTTTTGCTAAAGAACAACGGCTTGATAAGCGAGAGGGGAGAATCATTAAATTCTATTGAAATGAAATTATTAGAAGGTAAAGTTGCTATTGTAACAGGTGCTGCGCGCGGTATCGGAAAAGCGATCGCGCTTAAATTTGCTTCAGAAGGTGCTGATATTGCTTTTACAGATCTTTCGATTGACGAAAATGCAAAGAAAACAGAAGAAGAAATTGCAGCCTTAGGTGTTAAGGTAAAAGGATACGCTTCGAACGCGGCTAATTTTGAAGATACGGCGAATGTGGTAAAACAGATTCAGCAAGATTTTGGTCGTATCGATATTCTTGTAAACAATGCGGGTATCACTCGCGATGGTTTGTTGATGCGTATGACCGAACAGCAGTTCGATATGGTAATCAATGTGAACCTTAAATCTGCATTCAACTTTATTCATGCGGTTACTCCGATCATGATGAAACAAAAAACAGGTAGCATCATCAATATGAGTTCTGTTGTTGGTGTTTCTGGTAACGCAGGTCAGGTAAACTACTCTGCTTCGAAAGCGGGTATGATCGGTATGGCTAAATCAGTAGCCAAAGAATTGGGTTCTCGCGGTGTTCGCGCCAACTGTGTTGCTCCGGGCTTTATCATCACTGAAATGACTGATCAGCTTTCTGAAGATGTGAAAAAACAATGGGCTGCTCAGATTCCGCTTCGTCGTGGTGGCAAACCGGAAGATGTGGCGAATGTTTGTACATTCCTTGCTTCGGATCTTTCTTCTTATGTTACAGGCCAGACTATCCACTGTTGTGGTGGTATGAATATGTAATTAGAGATATTGATATAAAAAATAAACCGGGAAATAAAGCTTTTGTTTTATTTCCCGGTTTTGTTTTAATCATTAGTTCAGAGATTAATCCTTATTATAATTTCTGATAGCAGATCATCCAAAGATCACAACTCACAATCTGAAGTGTTTCTTCAGGAATAGTAAATATAAATTCATCCAGTCTTTTCCCTTCCGGTACATATATTGCATATTTTGAATCGGATGTAATTGCCGTATATAATAATTGATTTGTAGATTTTGATTCTTTCGAATAGAGAGCCGCTTTTTTTATGTTGTATTCGCCCGCAGAAATAGAAATGGTGGCTGTCTGTAGTTTGCCGTTTATCAATTGTTTCTTTATCGGAAGTTCAAATTCATAGCTAATTCCTGAATTGCTAGCCTGTAAAGGTTGGATCTGAAATTTTACAAATAGATTTCCGGTATTGGTTAATTGCTCTATTTCGTCAAAACTTAAACACTCGCCTATATTTTCAATCAGACTGTCATCGGCTTTTGTGCCTCCGATATCTAAATTGATGTTGAATTTCACTGTTTTGCTGACCGGCTTTTCATTGAGTATTTCTTTTTGTATGCAACCGATCGCTAAAAACAATAATATATACAGATAAATGAATTTGATTAATTTGTTCATAAACAGGCTATATTAGGATGTTTGGTTGGCAATATATGTAATAAAACCTGCTCACTTATAAAAAGTTCATTTTTACCCTTATTCTTTTCCTGAAACAGGCTCAGAAACCGAAGTGTGATATTCTAAATAATACTATTAATTTATATTTAAAAGCCCTCTGTATGAAGTTGTGGTTGGCTGGATTTTAGAATGAATTGTTGAATTTATATAGATTAACTCTAGTTATAATTAGTGGTGAATTGATTTAAATTTATCAATGATGTGAAATTGTAAGGGCCTCATATTAACCTAATCTTCCTACTTGAATATCCAATGAATAATATTGGGAAGCAGCAATCAAGCATTCAGGAGTGTATCTATTCATGAATTAGGTGTAAAGTTTATATGTATATTTAATATTATTCTGAATTGAATTAACCTGTTTATTTCTATGTCTTGTGGAATTGTCTTTTATATGGTCTTGATTAGAATAAAACTATTCAAAAGTACTCTTGTTTATAATGACGAGTCGAGATAATTTATCTTCTTGGCGCTTACTCTAAATTCTAACCAATTATTTTTATTATGAAAAAGAATCTTTTGAAATTATCCGCGCTTTTTGTCGGTGGTTTGTTTATGTTTGCTTGTTCGAGTGATGAGAAGACTGTTCAGACGGAAGATCAGTCCATGGAATTGTCGTTTAATGTTTCCTTCAATGATTTGACTCGTGCTGCTGTTGATGCAAATGATGATGGTACAAACCAACCATGTGTTGATCCTGAAGATTTTGATGCAACTCAGTACACCGCTCTTATTACGATTAAAACGAACGGTACGACACCGGTTCAATATGAAAAGAAGATACGCAGTGTTGGTGGTAAGTTTGTGACTGACCCGATCTCATTAACTAAACCTGTTGGTGCTCCGCATACATTATCTCAGATGTTGATTGTAGATAACAATCAAAACGCTAACGTTCATTGGTCTTCAGTAGAAGATACTAATCCGGATGGTAAATATGAATTTGCAGTACCGCAAGAGCATAAAACACCACGAGAAATTAAATGGGATGGCGCAAATATGGAAATCATGAAGAAAAAAGTAATGGATATGACATTGCTTTGTGCTGTAAATGATAAACCTTCTGATTTTGGTTATGGCCAATGGGGCTTGGATTTAGTAAAAGTTATTTGTCTTAACTATTCTGTAAACGTTTGTGGAGATCCATGTGATGCTTCTGTAGATCCTAAACATGAAATAGGAGAAACTCAAATTACAGTCATTAAAGAAAATAAAGTAGGTAATGAGTGGGTTTATGCCAATAAATTTACATCTAGCTCTGCTGAAGAAAAAATCGGAGAAATATGTGTAAATGATCAACTTTCTGTAGCTGATGAAGATGAACGATTTACAATAACTATAACTGTACAAGGATACGGTTCTATTATGGCTCAGGTTACAGGTGACCAGCTGTTTGAAAACTATATGAATTCCGGATTCTGGGAAAAACCACAAGGTCAGGAAAATGGTTATTTGCATTTTGACTTATGTGACCTTGATTGGACAAAGGTTAATACACCAGTAACTCCTATTCAGGCTAATGCTACAAATCCTTGGAATTTTATAGTAAGTGTACCTAAGATTTGTGACCGAGTTTGTGACCCAGATTGTGGTGATATATTTGCAAATTGGGTAAATGGCGAATTCGGTGAATGTGGTTCGCAGTGTCATTGGGAAACTTATTGTGGTTGTTTTGTAAAGGATATTTATGAAGGTAAAACAAGTTTACTTAGTAAGCCAATCTTTAAAACAACATTAGTTACTCCGGGTACTATGTTGAAGGCTGGTGATAAGGTAAAGGTTACTTATATTGCAGCTGAAAAAGATTTACTCGTATTAACACTGATTCCACGACCAACTCAGCCGGCTGTTGTTACACCAGCTCCTGCTACTAAGATGTTTGATTATAATACCTATACTGCTGAAGTTACAGTAAATGAAGATGGCTGTTATGCTCTTCAAATGGTTGTAGATCCTTATTATTGTTTGATCTTTCCAGCTAAACTTAGAATTAT
>JAVVPN010000042.1:0-25334 GCA_036655755.1 Bacteroidales bacterium
CGGTGCAATACCGAGCTCATGCTAATATAAATTAATAATTAATTGTCCAACTTTTGGGGGGCACTACATAATTCACACTGGGAGGCTCTTTTGTTTATTGAATTTGATTTATAAATTCGGGGCCGGAGCTAATAGATTATTCATTCGAAAATAATCTATTAAATTTCGTATTCCTTCTACTATATTATCCTGTAATTCTGGAGATAAATCTCTGATTTGGCATGAGAAACGATCTTCCATACGTTTAAAAATATCTCCTGGAAAAAGAGTCCATTCTGTATCTCTAGACATATCGGAATAGAATGATACCTCAACTGTCTCAGCATGCATCACAATCTTTCCGAAAAAAGTTTTTTTGTCATTATATACAGCCCACACTTCATAATGATGCTCCTGATCAACAGTCGCGATTAAAGGGGGAACAAACGCATGAAAGTCGTTGCGTATTGTTTTAAATATTTCATGAAGTTTTTGCATAGTGCTATTGTTTTATATTTTAGTCCAACCTATTTGATTATAATAATAAAGAAGTTTATTACAAGCATCCTGAATATCTTGTCGTAAATCAACAATTTCTGCATTCCTAATTTCTAAACGACGATGATTATGATTCATCATATTTCTTAGCCGGTCAGAAACTAATTCCTTAAAATCATTTTCCGGAATTTCTTCATTGAATCCAAGAGTGACAACATGCTGATGTGCTACTACATATCCAAATAAATGTTTTGCTTCGCCATTAATAGCCATGCATTCATAATGAGTAGGAGTATCGGCGGTCGCAGTACAAGGTGGTACAGCACTTTTGAGATATTGCTGGCATATCTCAAATGAGAGATCTACCTGAGGTTTGTTCATGTGTGACATATTCAATAATTTTATTGATTACAAAACTTTTATATTTATAGAACAGAATAATGAACACATTGTTTATTTTCAGCCATAAACTGATCCATATCATGTTTTCTTTGATAAAATAGGCGTGGATTTTGTCCGAATTATTTTATGTTTCGGATTTGTATAGAGATAGGTTTGTGCAAGTAGTGACTTTGAATTAAAATCAATCATAGTTGCAGGATTTATTGGATTACCCATAAATCTTGTTTCAAAATGTAGATGAGGGCCTGAGCTTCTTCCTGTATTATCTCCTAAAGCGATAGGTTCACCGGCAGAAACATATTGATCTACTTTTACCAAAAATTTGGACAAATGACCATAAATTGTTTCAAGTCCATTTGAATGCCTTATTACTATATAATAACCATATCCCCTTGCTTCATAACGTTCTATTCTTACTTTTCCTGAAAAAGCAGCTCGAATAGTGTCTTTCATTGGGATTTTTATATCCACGCCATAATGTTGTCTGGGCTTGCGATAGCCGAAGGCGGACGTTATTTCTCCTTGAGTAGGAAACATGAATCCCGCTAGATCAATATTATATTGGGCAGGAATTTCTTTTGTTGAAAATGATTTTGGTGTCAGAAATTCATGATGCCATTCTTTATAAAGATCCTGAGCCGGATAAGTTTCGGTAAGATTATTAGATCTATAAGGAATTACAATTCCTTCTTTTAAGATAGGCATGAGTAAAGAATCAGGATTTAAAAGATCATTGGTCGGACCAAGGGTGTCAGTTATCAAACTGTTTGAATCTTTTACAATTGTGGACACTGTTTGTGCCCATATGAAATTTCCTGAAAGTATACACCAGATAAATAATATCCATAGCGTTTTATGCATGATGATACAGTAATTAGTGAATCCTGTAAGACCTTTTGTATTCTAACAAATTGATAACCTAAAAAAGCACCTCTCATAAGACTTTTATTATCTTTTAGTTTTCATTTTATTTCATAAAAGAGAATGATTTGAGCGCAGACTAAAATGAAATGATACCAAAATAAATGATGAACAAACTATTAAATAGCATTGTTATAGTATCAAATCTAACTACTTGAGCCCTAATTAACTGGGTGTAATTCTGAAAAAATGATGATATGAGAAAAGATAATGAACAATTGACGGAGGTACTTCAACATGAATACAACAAAAAAACAGGTTATTTTACTCATACAGAAGTTCCTGAAAATGCCACATTTGAAATTGATGGATATGAATTGAAAATCAAATATTCGGTTGAATTAGTAGACCAACCGCTAAATAACTATGATTCATTTGAAGGTTGGATAATGGTTTGCCGAAGATGGGGCATATTCGATAAAATTATATTTGATTGGCGTGAGCCGACCGATGTACATGGAAAAGATTATCAAGCTTTTTTGTATCGTATCCATCAATTCAGTAAGGTATTTACGGGATGGTTTGAAATAAACAAAGATGCTCAGAAACATCTTGCTCAATTACAACCCAATATTTATGTCTGTGATAAACGGATCTTGGAATCAATAATTGATATAACGTGGTATTTCGAAACAGGCAATAAACTAAAAATAGATATTCCAGATCAATGGCAAATTCATTTTGAACATGGTATTGTGCAAATCAAGGCTGAAATTGAAAATTATGGAATAGAAAATGCTTTAGATGAAGCGGATAATCAGGTTTATACACCATGGCAACTATTGATTAACAGATGGGCTTATTTACCGACTTCTCCAAAATCTACACAACAGGATTTATCTATATGGAGTACAATGCCTACTGATATTAAGGATTTAATTAAGGTTGGTTTTACTGAAAGAAATTTTCCTTTCCCTGCTGATTATTGACAAACTAATTCATACAATCAAATGAAACTTGTAAATATTAATGACATAAAAGAGCAAAAAAAATTATTGCTCGTAAATGATTTGCTGAAAGTCTATTATCTGAGTTTTGATAAAGATGAAGAACTACCTCATCATTCTTTAAATGGAATAGGCGTATTACAAGTATTAGAAGGCCATATTACCATAGAGTTTGATACTGGCGATATTTTTGATCTTAAAGCGGGGGATTTACTTGAATTTAAGTCATCAATACTACATACAGTGAAAGCTAAAGAAAAAAGCAAAGTATTATTAACAAATGCTAGTTATAGTAATTAAGGTTTCAATAAAGTAATCATATTTCTGCTTATAAGTTTATGTTAATAAAGATGGTGTGTTTTTTAGGAGAAAAGCCGCTTATTCTGATTAGAGAAGAGCGGCTTATTCTTTTGTTCAAATTTTATCTTTTAAATAGCCTGTAACTCCCAACCCAAATAATGCATAATCATATTTAACAGGGTCCTCCGGCGAAAACAGGCGTAAGCATTCTGTTAATTCTTCAACAGCTTTGCGATCATTCTGATTGCGGGTAAGGAGTCCCAAATAATGAGAAACTTTAATAACATGAACATCTAATGGTATATATAGTTTAGAAGGAGATACAGCTTTCCATACGCCTAAATCAGCAATTTGGTCATTACGTACCATCCATTTTAAAAACATATGAATTCGTTTACAAGCAGACTTTTTTTCCGGATTGGATAAATGCTTTTCGCTTCGATACCCGGGATTATTATTTGCTTGTAGTATTATCTCCCGTAGACTTATTATTCCGTCGAACATATCTTTTTGAATGAATAAGGATTGCATTGAATCGTATTGTTGATATAAAGCCTGTAGTCCTTTAGCTATATATTTAAGATCGTCTGTATTGAATGTACGATGAATCGTCTCATGAGGCGGAATATCTGAATAACCTTCATTCATGATCCATTCATAAGGGGATGGCCCTAAAAGAGTCAACATCTTATCTGCATTCTTTAGTATCATGGAACGTTTTCCCCATGAAATAAGGGCCGTTAAAAAGCCGGCAATTTCCTGATCCTGTAAAAGGTCATAGCGCCTTGGAAATTGTACGGGATCATCATTAATGAAATTAGGTGTATTAATTTTCAAAACAGCCTCATCCAAGAACTCTTTAATATCCTCTATTTTCATATTTAATTTTTTATACAAAGATAAATAGGAAAATAGATACTTTTTCTTTGTAAGAACCTTTTACAAATTGAAGATGTTATTTAATAAAACTAATTTGTAAAAAACTGATAGAATGAGTCTGCAAAATTCTAAAAATTTATTATGGATTCTATTATTCGGAACAATATGGGGAATAATAGAGTCTACTGTCGGATGGGTTATTCATCTTTTTCATATTCATTATTTGACTCCTGTTCTTATTTTAACCGGAGTTTTGTGTATGACTGTAACTGTATGGAAAACAAATATTACGATAGCAGCTTTTTATGTTGCATTAGTTACGGCATTATTTAAAATGTCAAATCTGTTTTTTATAACTATCCAACCTTTATCATGGGTATTAGCCCCTGTATTACACATCCTTTTTGAAGGCTTAGTTACGGCACTGATTATTTATAGCTTGCAAGCAACTCAACTGGAGGGTGTAAAACGATTATTTATTTTTAATAAACGAAAATGATGCGTACAGGTATTATTCTTGCCGGAGGTAAAAGTAGTCGTTTTGGTTCAAATAAGGCGATTTATGATTTTCAAGGTAAAACAATGTTGAAACATAGTTTAGATTTACTCAAGCCTTTTTGTGACCGAATTCTAATTAGTGGAGATAAAGAAGAATATTATAGATATGATTATGCCTGTATTCCGGATAAATATGGAATGATAGGTCCGTTGGGTGGCATTCTAAGTTGTTTAGAAGAATCAGAAACCGAAGAAAATATTATTGTTACCTGTGACATGCCATTAGTAACCAAAGATCTGTTAGCTAAACTCATTCTTTATCATAAAAATGGTCTAATGACAATATTCCAAGATACAATAGGCCATTTGTATCCATTTCCATTAATTATACAAAAGCGTCATCAGCCAAGACTGAAGATTTTGATAAATAATAGAAAATTCAAATTACAAGAACTTATTGCGGATATAAGCTATAATTCTGTATTAATATCAGATAAAGAGGAAAACTTGCTTGCAAATATTAACTCACAAGATGACTTGTTAAAAATAGAGAAGACAACAATGATCAATGATAATAAATAAAATTTTATGGCAACAATAAATTATAAAGGCACTCCAAATAAAGCCCTTATAGGAACTACATTGGGATTTTTCTTTGGGTCGGCAGCTGTCTCTTTATTTGGTCCGTTTCATGATCTCTTTCAGGAACAGATGAATCTTAGTACTACTCAGATTGGATTATTAATAGCTATTCCTTCTTTATCAGGATCATTATTACGTATACCGTTTGGAGCGTGGGTGGATTCTACTGGCGGTAAAAAACCTTTTTTCATCCTCTTATTATTGTCTGTAATAGGAATGATTGGTATGAGTATCCTTTTGGGTTCTACTTACCCTGGGAAAATGGATGGAATGTATCCTATTATATTAATATTAGGTTGTTTCTGCGGATGTGGAATCGCAACTTTTTCACCTGGAATAAGTCAAACTTCCTATTGGTTTGCTAAAGATAAGCAGGGTGGGGCATTAGGTATATTCGGAGGAGCCGGAACTTTGGCGCCTGGGGTATTTGCTCTCTTACTTAGTGTTACGATGCATACCCTTTCTGTAACAAGCATTTATTATTTATGGGCTGCCTTTTTGATTATTGGAACAATCCTTTACTATCTACTGGCAAGAAATGCGCCTTATTTCCAGTTTATAAAAAAAGGCGAAACCCCTGCAGAAAGTAAAGATTTAGCGATAAAGGCTGGCGAAGCATTATTTCCGGTGGGAGGTGTAATAAAAAGTCTGAGCGATTCGGCTAAAATAACTGCAACTTGGTATTTGGTTATAATTTACTTCTGCTCATTTGGCGGTTTTTTGGCTCTTACAGCATGGTTACCATCATTTTGGAATAAATACTTTGAATTAAATCCTGTAATAGCAGGCGTATTAGCTGCTGGATTCTCTATTTTATCGGCTTTGATAAGAATACCAAGTGGGAAATGGTCTGATAAAATAGGAGGAATCAAAATGATAGGGATGTCTATGATTTTATTATTTATAGCAGCCTTACTTATTAGTTTTAGTAAAAATATTCCACTATCGATTTTTTCAATCATTTTAATTGCTATTGCTTTTGGAATGTGTAATGCGGCAACGTTTAAGCTCGTTCCTCGTTTTGTAGGAAAAGCTGTTGGTGGCGCTTCAGGTTGGGTAGGAGGATTAGGTGCTTTTGGTGGCTTTCTGATACCTCAGTTCATAAGTATGTTTATAGAGAAAGAGGGAACTATCGGCTATGCACATGGTTTTTGGGTATTTGCCATATTGGCATTACTGAATCTTTTCATATTGTATTTTGGGATGATTATTCCGGAACGACGTTCTCAAAAAGAGGAATTAAAAAAAGTAAATTAAAAAATCGTTTATAAGCCATACACAATGTTAGAAGAAAATAAACATTTGAGTTCCATTAAGGATAGAACGGCCGATGGTTTTGTTGAAACCGAAATGAAAGATCGGGAGTGGGAAAAATTTTACGAGAATAGATGGCACCATGATAAAACAGTGAGATCAACCCATGGAGTTAATTGTACAGGTTCTTGTTCGTGGCGTATTTTCGTAAAAAATGGAGTTGTAACATGGGAAATGCAACATACAGATTATCCATTAAACAGACCTTCTATCCCAAACCATGAGCCTAGAGGTTGCCCTCGAGGAGCAAGTTATTCATGGTATTTATATAATTCAGGACGTGTCAAATATCCTATGATACGAGCTTCTTTATATCGAGCATATTTAGATACGAAAAAAACGATTGGTGATCCGGTTAATACATGGGAAAAACTCATGAATGATGAATCATCTAGAAAAGAGTATGTTTCATCTCGTGGATTGGGCGGTTTTATAAGATTAAACTGGAATGAAGCACTTGAAATTATAGCCGCAGCAAATATATATACAATCAAAAAATATGGACCTGATCGTATTGCCGGTTTTTCTCCTATACCGGGATTTTCAATGGTATCTTATAGCTCCGGAACAAGATATTTAAGTTTGATCGGTGGCACGATTTTAAGCTTTTATGATTTTTACTGTGATTTACCTCCATCATCTCCACAGACTTGGGGCGAACAGACGGACGTCCCTGAAAGCGCTGATTGGTTTACATCCAATTATTTAATGCTTTGGGGATCGAATGTTCCTGTAACACGTACTCCGGATGCTCATTTTATGGTAGAAGGTCGTTATAAAGGTACGAAAGTGATAATTATATCTTCTGACTTTAGTGATGCTTCTAAGTTTGCTGACACCTGGCTCAGTCCAAAACAAGGTACAGATTCAGCTTTAGGAATGGCAATGGGACATGTGATTCTTAAAGAGTTTTATCAAGATAGGAATGTTCCATTTTTTGAAGACTATGTCAAAAAATATTCCAATTTACCATTTTTAGTAAAACTGGAGTCGGATGGTGATGCCTTTGTCAGTGGACGAATGTTACGCGCATCAGACTTTGAAAATGGTCTGGATGTAGATTCTCCTGAATGGCGATTAGTACTGAAAGACTCTCAATCGGGAGCATTGATGTTGCCGAATGGTACGATTGGTTCTCGTTGGGATAAGAGTGGAAAATGGAACCTAGAACTAAAAGATATCCGAACTGGGGCCGAGATTGATCCGATTCTTAGTCTTTTGAATAATAAAGAGAATATTTTGGATGTAAAATTCCCATATTTTGGGGGCGAAGAATATAAAAATCCATATTATGCCTCAAATGGGAATGAAACATTCCTCACACGCAAAGTTCCTGTTATTCAGATAAAAACTAAAAACGGCCCCGTTTGGTGCACAACTGCATTCGATCTATTAATGGCTAATTATGGTATTAATAGAGGATTGCAAGATCCGAATGTAGCTCAAAGTTATGATGATAATGTACCTTTTACCCCAGCATGGCAAGAATCTATTACTGGAGTTCCACGTCAGCAGGCTATTACAATAGCGCGTCAGTTTGCACAAAATGCAGAACAGAATAATGGATCCTCTATGATAATTATTGGAGCCGGAGTTAATCAATGGTTTAATACAGATATGACTTACCGCGCTGTAATTAATATGTTGATATTATGTGGATGTGTTGGACAGCCTGGTGGTGGCTGGTCTCATTATGTGGGGCAAGAAAAAATCCGTCCACTAGCTGGTTGGGGAACCCTGGCTTTTGCAAATGATTGGATAAGACCTTGTCGTCAAATGAATGCTACTAATTACTTTTATCAACACACAGATCAATGGAGATATGAAAAAGTCTTGATGAAAGATTTATTAGCCACAACGGCTAATAAAGATAATTGGAAAGGAATGACATTAGTAGATGCAGTTGTCAAAGCGCAACGATTAGGATGGACACCGGTAGCTCCTGCAGTTAATATAAATACGTTGAAAATTGATGCTCTGGCATCGAATGAGGGAAAAACTCCCGAACAATGGATTGTTGAAAAGTTGGGAAATGGTCAACTTAAATTTTCAACAGAAGATGTGGATGCTCCTGAAAATTGGCCTCGCAACTTATTTGTATGGCGATCTAACCTAATTGGGTGTAGTGGAAAAGGGATGGAGTATTTCATGAAACATCTACTTGGTACTCAAAATGGAGTTTTAGGAGCGAACATAGACGAATTGGGATTGCCTTTACCCAAAGATGTTGTTTGGCATAAAGAGGCTCCTGAGGGAAAACTTGATTTGTTGGTTACCGTCGATTATCGTATGACAACTTCTTCTCTGCATTCTGATATTGTATTGCCTGCTGCGACGTGGTATGAAAAAAATGATTTGAATACTACTGATATGCACCAATTTTTACATCCATTTTCTCAAGCCGTAGATCCGATATGGGAAGCAAAATCAGACTGGGATTTCTTTAAGGAATTATCCCGGATGATATCAAAACTCAGTAAAGGACATTTAGGTATTGAGAAAGATATAATGATTCAGCCGTGGATGCATGATTCTCCTGGTGAAATTTCTGAACCCATTGATGTTGAAGACTGGAAAGAGAAAGGTGTAAATCCTACTCCGGGAAAAGATATGCCTAATATTGTAGTGGTTGAACGAAATTACCCTCAACTATATTATCAATATACATCATTAGGACCCTTACTTAGTACCAAAGGAAATGGAACTAAAGGAATTCATTGGAATGCCCAAACAGAAGTTGATTATTTAGGTGAACAGAACTTTCGGGTAGAGGAAGATTGTATTGCCAAAGGGTTACCTCGGATCGAAACGGATATAAATGGTGTAAATACAATTTTGACATTATCCCCGGAAACGAATGGCGAGGTGGGCCGTAAATCATGGGAAAACCTAAAAGAAAAAAGTGGTATAGACCTTTCCTATCTTTCTTCTGGCCATTTTGCTGATCATATAACCTTTCAAGATATCGAACGACAACCTCGAAGGGCATTTACTTCACCTTGCTGGAGTGGCGTAGATAATGAAAAGATTAATTATAATGCCAGTTACATCAATGTACATGGACTTATTCCATGGCGGACATTAAGTGGCCGACAAGAGGTTTATCAAGATCATCCATGGATGATTGATTTTGGAGAAGCTTTAGTTACCTATAAACCGCCATTAATAACTCGGGCTGTAGCGACTTTATTGGAGAAAGTTCCTGATAAAAGTAAAGTCTTAGCCATAGCACTGCCAACTCCTCATAATAAATGGACTATTCATTCTATGTGGTCTGATAACTTACTGATGTTAACTTTAGGTAGAGGAGGTCCTGTCGTGTGGATTAGTGAAAAGGATGCTAATAAATTGGATATTTCGGATAATGATTGGATTGAAATGTATAACGATAACGGGGCGACTATGGCAAGAGCTGTTGTTTCTCAACGTATGCCGGAAGGATTAGGATATCTTTATCATAATCAAGAAAGAACAGTGAATATGCCGGTATCACCAATTACGGGGCATCGGGGTGGAGTCCATAATTCTATTGCAAAACTTTGCCCTAAACCTACTCATCAAATTGGAGGATATGCAAATCTTTCATATAGCATGAACTATTATGGTAGTATTGGTGCCAATCGTGACGAAATTGTTATTATAAGGAAAGTAGAAAATGTTGAGTGGCAATCGCAGGAAATACCACTTGAACCTTAAAAAGAAATTCCTATGAAAATAAAAGCTCAAATATGCATGGTCCTCAATCTTGATAAATGTATCGGATGCCATACGTGTTCAGTAACCTGCAAAAATGTTTGGACTACCCGGCCGGGTATTGAATATTCTTGGTTTAATAATGTAGAAACAAAGCCGGGAATAGGATATCCTAAGAATTGGGAAAATCAGACAAAATATAAAGGTGGTTGGAAGTTGGATAGAAACAGACTTGTACCCAGACAAGGGGGGAAGGCTCATACATTAATTACAATATTTGCAAACCCGAATTTTCCAACTATAGATGACTATTATGAACCTTTTACATTTAATTTTTCCGTATTACAAAAGCCGGTTAAGTTTATAACTCCACCAACTGCCCGTCCTTACTCGATTTTAACTGGGAAATTGATGGAAGATGTAAAATCGGGGCCTAATTGGGATGATGATTTAGGAGGGCCTTTTGTAAAAAGGTTACAAGATGAAAATTTAAAAGGAATTGATTTTAACTCTTACGAAGAGTTCGAAAAAACTTTTATGTTTTATGTACCTCGTCTATGCGAACATTGTCTTAATCCTACTTGTGTTGCTGCTTGTCCTTCCGGGGCTATTTATAAAAGAGATGAAGATGGTATTGTGTTGATTGATGAGAATAGTTGTCGTGGTTGGCGAGAATGTGTAAGTGGATGTCCTTTTAAAAAAAGCTATTATAATTGGACCCGAAAAAGATCTGAAAAATGCACATTTTGTTATCCACGTATTCAGAATGGACGCCCAACGGTTTGTTCTGAAACTTGTGTTGGCCGTATCCGTTATATTGGAGTTATGTTATATGATCAAGATAAGATTAAAGAGTATGCTTCTGTTACAAACGATACTGACTTATATCCTGCACAATTAAAAATATTTTTGAACCCACATGACCCTGAAGTTCAGTCTGAAGCATTAAAACAAGGCATTTCTGAAGAGTTTTTAGCAGCGGCAAAGCAATCTCCTGTATATAAAATGATGGTTGATTGGAAAATAGCTTTTCCTCTGCATCCGGAGTACCGAACCCTCCCTATGACTTGGTATATTCCGACTTTATCTCCTTTTACTGAAGATAACTTTAGAATTGATCCAGACTCAATGTTGCCGGATGTAGATACAATGCGAATACCTATAAAATATCAGGCTAATATGTTCACCGCAGGAGATGAGGCTCCAATACGTTTAGCTCTACAAAAAATGGTTGTATTACGTAACCGAATGCGAGAAATCCGGAAAGCCAATAATACCTTAGAACCTATTCCTGCAACATTAGCCCTAAGTGATACACAACTTGCGGAGATGTATCAATATCTGGCAATAGCTCCTATGGAGCAACGTTTTGTCATTCCATCAAGACGAGTTGATGAGGCAAAAGACCCATTTGCCTTACGATCAGAAGCCGGCTATCCTAAAATCTTTGGAAAAACAAAACCTAAAAACTTATTTGGAGGACTATAATATGTTAAAGACGTATAAGATTTTATCAATCCTTCTTGATTACCCGACAGAAGATACGGTAAAGGTTTTACCTAGTGTGATGCCAATATTAGAAGAAGAAAAACTCCTAAATAGAGTTTCCTTACGTAATATGCTTTCATTCTTAGAAAATGTTGAAAAACAAGATTTACTAGAGTGGAAAGAAAAATATACATCTCAATTTGATTATGCCGCCGCTACCTCTCTTTATCTTTTTGATCATGTATATGGCGATTCGAAAAAAAGAGGAATGGCAATGGTTGATTTAAAGCAACTTTATGCTTCAGAGGGTATGGAAATCAGTTCCGGGGAGTTACCTGACTATCTCCCGGTATTGTTAGAGTTTATAGCAAATTCGCAGACTCATGAGCAAGGGGCTGATTTGCTTGCCGAAACAGGTCATGTTTTAAAAAAAATAGAAACAAATTTGAAAGAGGGGAATTCTCCATACAGCTATTTGATATCTATCTTGATATATCTCGCGTCAAAAGGGAGCGTGCAACCTTTGACTGAAGAAGAGAAAATAGAAATAGAGCATATGCATGCCTGTGAAGCTTGTTTTTTTAATGCTGCAGATGTCGAACAAGAAGAATTATAACTGTATAAACAAGATAATATGGCACAGTATTGGAACAGCTTCTTATTTAATTATCTTCCGCATATTGCAGTAATGTTACTGATATTTGGAGTTGTAGGTCGATTTGTATTTCGGAATAAAACAATACATGCAAAGTCGACACAATTCCTGCAGGATAATAAAACGCTACAATATTCATTAATGTTATTCCATTGGGGTATTGTATTTGTACTAATTGGTCATTTTCTTGGGCTATTCACCCCAAGATGGATGTATGAGTGGTTTATGTCTGTCGAAACAAAAAGATGGATAGCAATTATTGCAGGATCTTTTTTTGGCATATGTGCATTTATCGGTATTGTAAGCCTATTTATCAGACGAATGCGTCATGAACGAATCAAAATTAATAGTAGTTGGGGCGATATTGCCATCGAACTGATTCTGACTACTCAGATTTTCTTAGGATTATCTTCTACTGCACGTACTTTTGTTTCACCCGTAGAAGATTATCTCCGATTTGATACATGGGCGCAAGCCGTGATAACATTTCAACCTAAGGCGGGATTAATCATTATGGAAATGCCTTGGATTTATAAAGTACATATTATTTGTGGGTGCTTGATTTTTATCATTTTACCATATTCAAAATTAATGCACTTCTTTGTGGCTCCATTACAATATATTTGGAGAAAATCTTATCAACTAGTTTGGCGCAGAAAAGAATATTAATATTTAAGGATTTATCCGGACGTTGAATAAATGATATGAAAATTATTATTTTCAATCATCCGGGTAAATTCATAAACGCATGATAATCGAACTCCTAATCGTAATTCTATATCCATAGGCTGAATCATTTTTATAATTGGCCAAAAACCTTTGCCGTCTATTTCAAGAATGCCTATCTCATCAAGCCAGATAGGCTCTTTTTTATAATATAGATTTTCTTGAATAAATTGATACGCTTGATCAAATGCTGATTGATCAAATATATAATTACCTCGAACTAAATCTTCCTTACAACCCGTATATGATTCATTCATTCGAGTGCAAAGATTGACTTTTTTGCCTATTGGCAGAAATAATAAATCATATCCGCTATGCACTTCTCCTTCAAATCTTTTTATAGATAATACGCCAAAGCCCACTGGTTCCCGGCAAAACCAATTATATAGATAACTACTTTTCCCTGTATTTTTAAGACCTGTTACTAATGTAATCATCACTGTAAAATTGAATTTTGGCTTATTATATCAAAACAAAAATAAATCATGAATGTTTTGATATAGAACCGTTGGAAAAAATACAGTCGGATATTTTTAAAAAGCAATCGGTTTGTTATGGAGTTGTGTAATTTATTTAATACCTTTCTTCAAAATTTACAATTATGGAAGTATTAACACTACTGATCAAAACAAAATCATTCGAACAGATTATTTTAGGAGAGAAAAAAGATGAGGTTCGAGAAATAACGCCATCTTCTCAGGATAAATATATTACAGTAACGCCCGAAGAAGTAACAATTCGTCTGTATGATGCAATCCGATTTGTCGCAGGAAATCAGTCGGATTCACCTGAAGCATTGGTGAAAATAGAAAAAATCGATTTAGAATATGAACCCGATGAAGAGGGGTATATTCAATTAGAAGAAACTGAAGAAGGCAAATTGATTATCATGGATGCGTCTATGGTTTATTCTTTAGGGAATGTTCTGGAAACAAAAAATTTGAAATAAATTTTGCTCAATTATTGAGTCACACTTAGAACTAAGTAATAAAAAAATCCGTGAGATGTAAAAATTCATCTCACGGATTTTTTTATTACTACAACTTATTCACCTAATAAAGCGGTAGAACGCTTGATAAAATTACTTAAAGCTTCCCCTTTCAGCATATTATTAGCGAGAAGAGCCAAATCAATCAAATGACGTAATGATTGGTCTTTAGCCGCATATGCACTAATTATGTTTTCCTCTTTTTTACGTAATTCGGCAACTTGATTTTCTAATTGATGCAACTTTTCACGATCCTCAACCGAAATTTCATCCTCTTTTTTCGATTTATTTTCAGATCGTAAAGTTTCAGCTTCAATATTTTTTTCTTTCATATCATGATTGATCGGATCTACCTGTTCTCCAAAACCATGTTGCGCATTTTCAAGGATCTTCTTTACAATTGGATTATCAATATTTACAATCAGATTGAAAGAGTCCGGTAACTCACCATAGAAGCTCATACCGGGCTGCATCGCTTGCATTTCCTTCATTCTGCGCATAAACTCATTCTGCGTGATCATAACCGGTTTTTCGAGAGCTCCGATAGATTCGAACATGATAATAAATTCAGATTTATCTACTGCCGGGATCTGCGATTTAAACAGATGCGCATACATTCTACGTTCTTCATCATTTAAGCTCGCTGCTTTGATATCATCTTTACGGATCAGATTCGGCACTATGTCACTATCTACGCGAACAAATCGGCTTTTTTCTAATTTTTGTTCTAATAATCCAATGAAATGATTATCAAGTTGGCCATCCAATAACAATACATCATATCCTTTTGCCTTCGCATTTTCAATATATTGATATTGAGCGTCTTTATCATTTGCATATAAGTAAATAAGCTGCCCCTCCTTATCCGTTTGATTATCAACGATCAATTTTTTATACTCTTCTAATGTAAAATATTGATCATCTACATTTTTCAACAGAACAAAATCTTTAGCCTTTTCAAAGAATTTTTCGTCAGACAGCATACCGTATTCAATAAATACCTTGATGTCATCCCATTTCTCTTCAAAATCCTTACGATTTTCATTAAAAATCTGTTGAAGACGATCTGCAACCTTACGTGTAATATATCCTGATATCTTTTTGACATTTGCATCACTCTGTAAATAAGAACGAGATACGTTTAACGGAATATCAGGCGAATCAATCACGCCTTGCAATAACATCATAAATTCAGGTACTACGCCTTCTACCGAGTCTGTTACATATACCTGATTGCTATATAACTGAATTTTATTGCGGTTGAAATCATTATTTGTCAATTTAGGGAAATAAAGGATTCCTGTCAGATTAAATGGAAAATCTACGTTGAGGTGAATCCAGAAAAGAGGGTCACCAGCCATAGGGTAGAGGTCGTGGTAGAAATTCTTATAATCCTTATCCGTCATCTCAGCAGGAGATTTCGTCCATTCCGGCTCAGTTTTATTAATGACATTATCTTGATCAGTTTCTACCATCTTACCGTCTTTCCATTCTTCTTTTTTTCCAAAGATCACAGGAATTGGTAAATACCGGCAGTATTTGCGTAAAAGCGTTTCGATACGCTCTTTTTCAAGGAACTCTTTATTTTCTTCATCTATAAACAAGATGATATCAGTTCCCCTAGATGTTTTATTACATTCGCTCATTGTGTATTCAGGCGAGCCGTCGCATTCCCATTCCATTGCTACCGTGTCCGGTTTATATGATTTGGTTTTAATAACGACTTTGCTCGATACCATAAAAGCTGAATAAAAACCTAAACCGAAATGACCGATAATTGCATTTGCATCATTTTTATATTTAGCCAAGAATTCTTCAGCGCCCGAAAAAGCAATTTGATTTATATAGCGATCAATTTCTTCAGCAGTCATCCCGACACCATGGTCAGATACAGTCAGAGTACCGGCTTCTTTATCGATTTTGATTTCTACTTTCAAATCATTAAGAGGCCCTTGATATTCGCCAACTACATTAAGTGTTTTAAGTTTTTGAGTTGCATCAACTGCATTAGAAACAAGTTCTCGTAAAAATATTTCGTGGTCACTATATAAGAACTTTTTAATTACAGGAAAAATATTTTCCGAAGTCACATTGATAGAACCTTTTTGTGCATTCATATCGTATAAATATTAAGTTAAATATTTGTATTTACGTTTTGAATAGTACAAAAAAAATGCCAGACCTTCCGGTCTGACATTTTGACTAATTATGCTGACAGTTTTTACGCTTCTGTAGTATAGTCTGTCTTTTTAATGGCGGTAATTATTTTCTGGGTTTCTTTATCAAAGTCTACCTGAATAATATCACCTTCACTGACAGTTGCACGAATAATCATTTCAGCCATTTCATCTTCGAGATATTTCTGAATAGCACGTTTTAAAGGACGTGCACCAAACTGAACATCATATCCTTTTGAAGCGATAAATTCTTTTGCTTCATCTGTAATAACCAGTTTATATCCCAAGTTTTCTACTCGCTGATAGAATCCTTTTAATTCGAGATCGATAATTTTATAGATAGCATCCTTATCAAGCTGATCAAACATGATAATATCATCGATTCGATTGATAAATTCGGGCGAAAAAGCTCGGTTGAGCGCTTTTTGTATTACACCACGTGAATAATCCTTATCTGATTCACTTTGAGGGGTACCAAAACCGACTCCACGCCCAAAATCTTTTAATTGACGCGTTCCGATATTTGAAGTCATAATCAATATCGTATTCTTAAAATCGATTTTGCGCCCTAAAGAATCGGTCAAACGCCCTTCATCCATTACTTGCAATAACAAATTGAATACATCCGGATGAGCTTTTTCTATTTCATCTAATAAAACAACAGAGTAGGGGTGTCGACGCACTTTTTCTGTTAATTGGCCGCCTTCTTCATACCCTACATATCCGGGAGGTGCGCCGATCAGACGTGAAACGGTGAATTTTTCCATAAATTCACTCATGTCAATCCGAACAAGATTTTCTTTTGAGTCAAATAGGTATTGAGCAAGAAGTTTGGCCAAATGGGTCTTTCCGACTCCTGTTGGACCTAAGAACATAAACGAGCCGATTGGTTTATTCGGATCCTTTAATCCGACACGATTACGTTGAATCGCTTTTACAATCTTATTAACCGCTTCATCTTGACCTATGATCTTAGTCTTTAACACATCAGCCATCTCTAGAAGCTTATTGCCTTCAGCCTGTGCGATTCGTTGAACGGGCACACCACTCATCATAGCCACCACTTCTGCAATTTTATCTTCATCTACAGTTTGTCTTTGTTCCTGTAGCTCCTCTTCCCAACGCTGTTTGGCTGCATCCAGATTTGCAATATATTCTTTTTCTTTATCACGGAAACTTGCTGCCAACTCAAAATTCTGAGATTTTACTGCTTTGATCTTATCCTCCCGCGTGGCATCGATTAGTTTTTCAAGCTCCTCAATCTCCTTCGGTACCACAATATTTGATATATGCACGCGAGATCCGGCTTCATCTAACGCATCAATGGCTTTATCCGGAAAATTGCGATCACTTATATACCGATCGGTTAGTTTTACACAAGCGGATAACGCTTCGGGTGTATAAGTCACGTTATGATGATCTTCATAACGGTCTTTTATATTCTTCAGAATTTGTAGCGTTTCTTCGGGTGACGTTGGTTCCACCATCACTTTTTGGAATCTACGCTCAAGGGCACCATCTTTTTCAATATTCTTTCTGTATTCATCGAGAGTAGTAGCTCCGATACATTGAATTTCGCCACGGGCAAGTGCCGGCTTCAACATATTGGCAGCATCCATTGATCCGCTGGCACCTCCTGCACCTACAATCGTATGCAGCTCATCGATAAAAAGAATTATATTAGGATTTTTAGAAAGCTCATTCAGAATCGCCTTGATTCGTTCTTCAAACTGACCACGATATTTAGTTCCTGCAACAATAGAAGCCATGTCTAAGGCTACTACACGTTTATCAAACAATACGCGTGACACTTTTTTCTGGACGATGCGAAGAGCAAGCCCCTCTACGATAGCTGATTTTCCCACACCAGGTTCCCCAATCAGAACTGGGTTATTCTTTTTACGGCGCGAAAGAATTTGAGCAAGGCGCTCGATTTCACTTTCACGCCCTACAACGGGGTCTAAACGGCCTTCTTCTGCAGCTTTGGTCATATCCATGCCAAAATTGTCGAGTACCGGTGTATCATTGCCTGTTTTACCAGGCATTGTTCCTTTATTTTGTTCATTACTATGGAAGCGTTTTTCTTCTTCCATCTCTTCGTCATCATCATCATCCGTAAAACCGGCCCCCATTAATGGTGGAGTAGATAGTATTTCGCTATCTGATGGAAGAGCATTGTCTTCTCTTACCTGTTTTATCATATTATTGTATTCTATATTTTCTTCTTGAAAAATTTGGGCAACTTCAGAGTTTTTATCTTTTAATAACGCAAGTAGCAAATGTTCTGTATCAGTAACATTGGCCTTCAATAGCCGAGCTTCTAATAAACTTATTTTTAGAGTTCTATCAGTGCTTTTGCTAATAATCAATTCTTCGCCAGCTACTTGTTCTTCTTGCCGTAATCTAGATTCAATTCTTTTTTTTATTGAGGTTAGATTAGCTCCCGCACGCTGCAATAAATTAGCAGCTTTGCCACTTCTGTCCTGAAGTATTCCCAATACCAAATGTTCCGGTCCAATATAAGAGCTATGTAAACGCATCGCTTCAGCCCTGCTATATCCCAAAACATCTTTTACTTTTGGAGAGAAATTATTTTCCATATATGTAATTTCAATTCTTTTCACACTTTAAAAAATGTCTGCACATCTCTTACAAATATAAGTAAAACGCAGAATTATTCCTTTTGTTCTGCCAAAACAGGAGGAAAATACCCTAAATGGTCATCAAAAAGAGGAAAAAATTAGTTGTTTGTTAAGTAACAAAATCTATGCCGAAAATCAGGCTTGCAACTTGTTTATTTTTTTAAGGACTGAATATGATTATTAAAACATACTGCTACAACAATCGTTTTTAATACATGAATCTTACCATGGCCGTGGAGACCACTCTTCACGGCCATGGTAAGATTCATCCTCGGCCAAGGAGATATCTCTTCTTGGCCGAGAAGAGATGATTGAGTAATCAGAATAATCTATAGTTATTGAAATAAAAGCAGAAAAAGAGAATGTGAAAAAAGAAAAAGATTGAGTATCTATCTTATAAATCAAAATAGGGGCAATCGTTAATAGATTTGAATAAAAAAGGTGGTCTGAAAATTTATTTAAAAGCAAGAAAATAGGTATCTTTGCTTCATTCAATAGGCCTTTCATGCACTTTCTGTTAGCTTAGTGCATCTTTTTATTGTGTCTGTTGCTTTCTGTAACGTAAGAAAATAGGTATATTAGTTGTATATCTTCAAAAAGAAAAATTTATATAACCAAATTATATATTAAATGGTTGACCAAGATAGAATTATAAAGATTAACATTGAGGATGAAATGAAATCATCGTACATCGATTATTCGATGTCGGTTATCGTTTCTCGTGCACTTCCAGACGCCCGTGACGGTTTCAAACCAGTTCATCGACGCGTATTATTCGGTATGAATGAATTAGGAAATACATACGATAAACCTTATAAGAAATCAGCTAGAATCGTAGGAGAGGTACTAGGGAAGTATCATCCTCATGGAGATTCATCTGTTTATGGCGCATTAGTACGTATGGCTCAGCCATGGTCTTTACGCTATCCACAGGTAGATGGTCAGGGTAACTTTGGATCAGTAGATGGCGATAGTGCTGCTGCTATGCGTTATACCGAAGCTCGTTTGGCTAAAATAGCAGAAGAGATGCTACGGGATATCGATAAAAATACGGTAGATTTTCAGTTAAACTTCGATGATACATTGAAGGAACCAACAGTGCTTCCTACGCGTATCCCTACTTTATTAGTGAATGGGGCGTCTGGTATTGCGGTTGGTATGGCTACCAATATGCCACCTCATAATTTATCGGAAGTTATTGATGCTACGGTAGCTTATATTGACAATCGTGAGCTAGAAATTGCGGATTTAATGAAATACGTGAAGGCTCCCGATTTCCCAACTGGGGGATATATCTATGGATATGCCGGCGTAAAAGAAGCATTTGAAACAGGACGTGGGCGTGTAGTTATTCGTGCAAAAGCCGAAATCGAAACAGAACACAACCACGATAAGATCATTATTACGGAAATCCCTTATCTTGTGAATAAGGCCGAATTGATCAAACACATCGCATCTTTGGTAGACGATAAGAAGTTAGAAGGTGTATCAAATGTAAATGATGAGTCCGACCGTCAAGGGATGCGAATTGTTGTTGATGTTAAGAAAGATGCGAATGCAAATGTCGTATTAAATAAATTATACAAGCTTACAGCGTGTCAGACGGCATTTAATGTAAATAACATTGCATTGGTAAATGGCCGTCCTAAAATGCTCAATTTAAAAGATTTGATTTATCATTTTGTTGAGCACCGCCATGAAGTTGTAATTCGCCGTACTCGTTTTGAATTGGCTGAAGCTGAGAAAAGAGCTCATATCCTACAAGGATTAATTATTGCTTCTGATAATATTGATGAAGTGATAGCCATTATCCGCTCTTCTAAAAATCCGGAAGAAGCTCGAATTCGCTTGATTGAACGGTTTGAATTAACAGATATCCAGGCTCGTGCAATTGTTGAAATGCGACTTCGTCAATTGACTGGTCTTGAGCAGGATAAGTTGCATGCTGAATACAATGAAATCATGAAGCAAATAGAGTATTTCAACAGTATTCTATCGGATGAAGCATTGTGTATGAGCGTAATCAAAGATGAATTGCTTGAGGTGAAAACAAGATTTGGAGACGAGCGTCGTTCTGAAATTGTATATTCATCTGAAGAGTTTAATCCGGAAGATTTTTACGCTAATGATGAGATGATTATTACAATCTCTCATATGGGATATATCAAACGTACGCCTTTGACAGATTTCCGCGCTCAGAATCGTGGGGGAGTAGGTGCGAAAGGAAGTAATACCCGTGAAGAGGATTTCATTGAGCATATTTATCCTGCTTCAATGCATAACACAATGTTATTCTTCACGCAGAAAGGTAGATGTTTCTGGCTGAAAGTTTATGAAATTCCGGAAGGAAGTAAAAATACAAAAGGACGCGCTATTCAGAATCTGCTTAATATCGAATCAGACGACAAGGTGAATGCATTTATCCGGGTGAAAAATCTTCAGGATCCGGCATTCAATTCATCTCATTCTTTGTTATTCTGTACAAAACGTGGTTTGATTAAGAAAACACTTCTTGAAGCATATTCACGTCCACGTACAAATGGTATTAATGCGATTAATATCAATGAGGATGACCAGGTAATTCAGGTTAGATTAACTGATGGCAATGAGCATGTAATCATGGCTAACCGTAATGGCCGAGCTATTTGTTTCCATGAAAATGCAGTCCGCGTGATGGGTCGTAATGCTACAGGTGTCCGTGGTATGAAACTTGATGATGATGGCCAGGATGAAGTGATTGGTATGATTACGGTACACTATCCGGGAGCTGTTGAAATCCCAACTCTTGATCTGGATGACGAAATCGAGGTAGAAGAACTGGAAGTAGAAGAAATCAGCAATGAAGCCGAAGTAATGGACGAAGATGTAATTGTGACTGAAGATCAGTTTGCAGCCTCTGTTATGGTAGTTTCTGAAAATGGTTTTGGAAAACGATCTCCAATCACATCTTATCGTATTACTCGCCGTGGCGGAAAAGGAGTGAAGACTCTTAATATTTCTGATAAAACGGGTGCCCTTGTCGCAATTAAAAGCGTTACTGATGAAAATGATTTGATGATTATCAATAAATCAGGAATCACAATTCGGATGCATGTTACCGATCTTCGAATTATGGGACGTGCCACTCAAGGCGTTCGTTTAATTAATCTGGATAAGAAAAATGATACAATTGCTTCTGTCTGTAAAGTTCTAACAGAAACAGCAGAAGAAAATCCGGAAATAATCGAAGAAAATGCTGATTTAAATCCATAAAAGGCATTCCTTCTCTTTAAAAATAAAAGATGTCCTGAAAGAATATTGTGAATAATATATTTTTAGGACATCTTTCAAAATAGGAATAGAAAATATTTTTATAAACCATTAAAACAATTACACAATGAAAAGAATTTTATTATCTACAGCTCTTTTCCTTGCTGTTACAGGTGGATTTGCTCAGATGAAACTTGTAAACAAAGCGTTTAGTGAGGCAAAGGCTGAAAAACCAAACTTTACAGAAGCACAAGCTGATATTAAACAGGCATTAGAAAATGCAGAAAGTAAAGATGATGTTAAAACTTGGTATGTAGCTGGTTTTATTGAAAACAAATTGTTTGAGTCTGAACGAAACAAACAAATTTTACAGCAAAAACCAGATGAAACTAAAATGTATGGCGCTTTGCTTGCATGCTATAATTATTACATGAAAGCAGCAGAACTTGATCAACAACCAAATGAAAAAGGAAAAGTGAAACCTAAATATCTAAAGGATATTAAGAGCACATTAAAAGATGATCAGTCTTATTTTATCAATGGTGGAGCTTATTTCTGGGATCAGAAAGAATATCAGAAATCTTATGATATGTTCCATATCTATACAGAAATTCCTAAACTAGATATTTTCAAAGGAGAAACTTTCCCCGTAGATTCAAACTATAGCATGATTCTTTATTACTCTGCATTAGCTGCTACATATATTCCAAATCCGGAATTAGCAATTAAGAGTTATGAGGCGTTGAAAGGGACTGGCTATAAAGAAAATGAAGTTTACCAGATGTTAGCTTCTGAATATTTGAATCTAAAAGACTCAGCCAATTTTGAAAAAACACTTGCAGAAGGAGCAAAGCTTTTCCCAACAGATCCTTATTTCGTTCAGACATTAATTAATATCTACATTAATAATGGTGATTATGATAAAGCTATCACATATCTAAACGAAGCAATAGCTCAAGATCCTAAAAATGCACAGTTATATGATGTAAAAGGCCGTCTATTAGAGCAACAAAAGAAATATGACGAAGCTATTACTCTATATAATGAAGCTATTAAGATAGATCCTAATTATGCTGATGCTTATGGAAATATCGGTCGTATTTATTATAACGAAGCTATTGAAGAAAACGATAAAGCTGCAACTATTAAAGATATCAAGAGTTATAACCAGACTAAAAAAGATAAAATAGAGCCATTATTCAAAAAAGCGTTACCATATTATGAGAAAGCTCATCAGTTGAAACCTGAAGAAAGAGAATTTATGGTAGCTCTTCGCGGAATCTATTACAATCTCGAAATGGGTCCGGAATACGAAAAGATTGAAGCAGAAATGTCAAAATAATTATTGCATATTTCTAATAAAAAAAGGTTGATTACCAATGTGTAATCAACCTTTTTTTTGTTGGCTTAAATCGGTTTCTATACTGACAAATTATATATTGGTTTTCTTTTCAGTATAGAAGTAGTCAATTGAGAAAAGTAAACAGGTTTCAAAAAGGAGATATTCAAGAGGAGGTTATAAATGCTGTATTTAACATAATAGTAATTATAGTATTATTATTGCAGTGTGATTTAAGTTTGTGAACAACAATTCACGTTAAACGAACTGCAAAAATTTAAAACTATGATTAAGGAAATTAACAATCCAACAAAGTACCGTTATGCCGTTGACTACTTCGGCTATCGGTACTTTTTTCTTAACCGTGAAGACGCGTATAAACTTGACCGACACCGAGAAAAAGAATTGATAAGACGTCAGAATCTATGTATTGAAAGTCTGCCGATAATCTACAAAAAAGCAACAAAGGTAAACTTAGATTCAGAACAAAAGCAAGCGTTTAATTATCTGCAAAATCTTATAAATCAAATAATTATGCGAGAAAGAACAAAGAATCGGGAATCGGTTATAAACTCCGGGTATTATGCTGTTATGCACCTGAATAGAACTTTGAATGTAGGTTTAACGCTTCCTGCAGAACTCTCGGAATTGAAGTATAAAAGTAAATGGACGTGCGTACAATTATGATTGAAAAGGTTCTGCGCTTCCTTGTGTTCAGCGTGCTGTTTACCTGTATCGGCTGTGTGGCTATCAGTATTTATATAATCTATTTTTTAATAACAATAATTTTCTAACATGAGAATAAGAAAACCACTATCAGAAGTAAGGAACGGCGGTTATTTCCGCTGTCCTCACACGTCAAATGTGTTGCGAAAAATCGGAACACGTCAAGAATATACATTCGGTCGTAATGTGGCTGTTTATGACTGCTCGGACAAAAACGGGTATGTTCATCAACTACGGGAAAACCCCGTTGAGCGTGCTACGTTGGAGGAAATCCGTTTGGGGTTTTATAATGCTGGAATAAATAGTTTGCCATGGAAATAACTATCGGAATCCTCTGCTTTCTGCTCGTGTGTGCTGTTGTGGGAATAATCTACTATCGTAATGCCTGCGAAATGCTTCGTTGTACTATCGAACAACAGGAGCGCAAATTATTATCAGAAAAATGCGAAAACAAATATCTGTGGAAACGACTTGCAGAATGTAACCGCAAGGGGCTTTAAAAGCCCCTCTCCCCCTTGGATTTATTTAAAGCTCCGTAATTCATCCCTATAAAAGTGCGTAAATAATGATTGTAGCAAAACTTAACCACAACAGAATTACAGTGTGTGGAAATTTAAGAAAAACTGAATTTTTCGGCTCTGCCTCTTACGGTGTATTCGGTAATGAAATATATCGCATCGCTGATCGTAAAGGGCAAACGGTTGTCGGTGATACCGAAAACGGTTATCTGACTACGCTTGCTGAGCTGGATGCATCGGTTAAAGCAATCAAATTGACCGCTCTTGAGCGTGAGGATTTGCGCCGATTGAAAGATTTGTCAGCCGAATATGTTGCACCCGAAAAAAAACAGATGCAATATAAAATCAATAAGAAAATGATTTTCGATAAAGCATTGGCATTTAGTCAGCTAAAACAGTCTGCTAAATTCATGGCGTTTTATTCGGTGTCTTTCCCTGCAGGCATGAGTGTAGATAACATCTATAAGGCATGGAATAAGTTCCTTACGAACTGCCGTAAGTATTACGGTTTGAATAATTATCTGTGGGTTGCGGAATATCAGAAAAACGGCACTCTTCATTATCATCTCTTGACTAATGATTTCATGCAGATTCGCAAAGTGAATGCATCTATGGCGACTGTATTGTATAATCAGGGCGAATTAACGGAAGATAAACGATTGAAGTATAACGGTGTTGATGTTCGCCGGGTAAATGGGAACAAACAAAAGGTGATCAGCTACATAACCAAGTATGTCAGCAAACAGGAAGAAA
>JAVVPN010000043.1:0-25059 GCA_036655755.1 Bacteroidales bacterium
AAAGAAAGCGGGTGGAAATTAAATTTTCCACCCGCTTTCTTTGATTTTATGCAGTAACTAAAGCAACCGGATCATCGTCGGTGGCATTCAGCTGTTCTTGTTTGAGATACGCTTTGCTCTTGTTTTCGAAACGGAGCATGAAACTGATCGCGGCAGCTGTCAGGCCGAATACGAATCCGATCCATACGCCTGTTGCACCCATTCCCAAGGTAAATCCACAGAAGTAACCAATTGGAATGTTCAAGCCCAGATAAGCGACTGTAGCGTAAATCATCGGCATCTTAACATCCGAAATTCCACGCAAAGCGCCTAAGGATACTACCTGCAATCCGTCGGGTAACTGATAAAGGGCTACAATCAGCAATAACTGAGAGGAAACCCGGATCACTTCGGGATCGGAAGAGAATAGTAACGGAATCTGATGGCGGAAAATAACAATCAGAATCGCCGCTAAGACAACGGCTACCGTAGTAAGCTGATAGGAAGCATGGGCAGCCTTACGCATATCAGCGATAGACCCGCGTCCGAACTGATGGCTGACACGTATGGTGGTGGCTGCGCTTAATCCGCTCAGAATCATGAATACAAGGAAAGAGATGTTCATCGCTACCTGATGGCTTGCCAATGAAGCCGCTCCGAGCCAACCAACCATTACGGCTGTAAAGCTGAATGCAAGCTGCTCTACGAGAATCTGCGTTCCGATGGGTAATCCCACTTTGGTTAGTTCTTTCAGGCGTGCAATCGAAAAGTGAGTGCGGCAGAAGAACAGGAAGTAACGACGCAGCGAACTACGCTTGAGGAATACCGCCAAGAAGGCGATAGGCATAAGTATACGCGAAGCCAGGGTTGCGTATGCTGCTCCCGATACACCCAATGCAGGGGCACCCAGATTACCGTAAATCAGCATATAGTTCAATCCGATATTTACAACATTCGCGCCGATGGTAATGATCATCGCTGTACGTGTATCGCCGATCCCTTCCATGAACTGTTTGAATGACAGGAAGATTAATAGCGGTATCATCGATACGATCAGAATGCGGAAGTATGGGACGGCCAGTTCGGCTACGCGTGGGGTTTGCCCCATTTGATGCATGAAATACGAGAGTCCGAACAGGATGATGGCCACCCCGATACCGAATAACATATTTACTAAGAATGAGTTTTGAAACAGATGGGCCGAATGGCGGTGTTCGCGTTGGCTGGTAGCTTTTCCTACGAGGGGTGTAAGTCCCATGGCGCTACCCATGCAAAACAATAATCCTACATTAAAGATTGCTCCCGCAAAAGATACGGACGCTAATTCGTCGGCTCCTAACCGGCCAACCATCATGGTGTCGGCCATCTGTACCACTACTTGCCCGATCTGTGACAGCATTACGGGTATAGCAACAGCCAGATTCCTTTTATAAAAAGGAATATACGATTTAATATTCATAAGAGATAATTTTTTTTGGATTCTATGTATCAGATATGAGTATCCGAAAGGCAATGAAAAGGTGTATCCCGATCTTCGCGATTGGGTATGATGAATTCCCGCCGTCAGTTGGTCGGGTTAGGAGTAACAAAAAGAAGATTGCCTTTTAATGTTTTCATATTGCCTGCAAAAGTACATACTTAAGCGGGATGCAACAACAATGTGGGTGTAAAATAATGATAAATCTCTTAAAATGTGACGATTTAATCGGAGCATACCTGATCTTCTGTTCCATCTTGCGAAGCGACATAGCGCAATGTGTTTGAACCGATATGCACGAGGATGACCTGACTCCGACTTTGAGAATTATTATTTACCAATGCGTTAAAAACCAGATTTATAGGCGCGTCGGATGCACTGCCTTGGGTGGGGCTTACGCTAATCCATGCGGGGGAACCTGAAATTTCGATTTTCCAATCGGTACCGGCCAGTAATGTATTGCTGACATCACCTCCTTCTATGGTAAAACACAGATTAGCAACCGATAGTCCCTGGCGGGTATTGCTTTCGCCCTCATTGCATCCGGTTAACAGGAAGAATATGTTAAATATCAGAACAGAGCCGATAAGCCCTGCTCTGATATTCATATTTTTATTTCTTTGATTAATCATTTATAGATACGATCTGACAGTTTAACAACCAGCGTTTTTTAAATTTATCGGTAATCTCACCATACATGGCGTGCCAGAATTTTTTCTGTAGTGGCACATCAATCGTACCCTCTTTACTCAGTTCATTGAATACTTTATCGAGCTCTTCCTGAGTAGAGAATTCAATCGCTAATGCGGAAACATTTCCTTCATGATATTCCTCATATTCAAGACGGTCGCAAAGAAATATTTTTGCTCCGGTAGGCAATACAAATGATGCATGCATGATTTTGTCAGCCCAGCGAGGGGTCAGTTTTTTATGCTCCTTAGCCAGATGTTCTTTTTCATCACCATAGGTTTGTACATGTGCCTGCGCACCATCAAATACTTTCATATAGAAAGCAATTGCTTCACTACAATCTCCATCAAAGATCAAATACGGTTCAATTTTCATATCTGCAGATTATTAAAAGTTCAACTTCGGCCATGAAAAAAGCCTCTATTGAATAAACAAAGAGGCTTTCTGAAAAGTTTAAAATAATCTGCTACTTATTCTTATTGAATTGCGCCGATTGCTTTCTGATATTGAGCTACCGAAACTTTATATGAATAATGGGCCGTAATCATATTGGTATATGCCTGAATCCATGATAGTTGAGAGCTTAATACATCTGCAATGGTGATTTTCCCCTCATTGTAAGAAAATGTATTCAAATCAAGCGCTTCCTGTGCAAGTTTCAGGTTTTCTTCAGCTACCTGAATCTGCGTATAGCTCTGGTCCATGTTGGTCCATGCGTTTGATACTTCCTGACTGATCTGATCTGCAACGATCTGACGGTTGTAGATGCTGTTGTTCAGTTGAGCACGATACTGGCGGTTGGTGTTCTTTCGTTCTCCCCAATGGAATAGAGGCATGCTGAAATTCAATGTAGAGAGAGCTACAGCATTCCCGTCGGGACCGATATTCGGATTAGATGTTCCATATCCACCCTGGAACTGAAAGGAAATCTGCGGATTGAATTTCGAGATAGCCAGTTTCCGGGTTTGTTCGGCAAGATTAACGTTTAGATCTGCCGCTTTATAATCAGGACGGCGTGAAAGAGCCTCCTCGAAAGTAACTTCTGCCGGAGATGCCAACGGACGGGTAATACTTTCGGTAGATTCTTTTAATGAGTTGGGTGCGATTCCCATCAGGATATTGAAGTTCTGACAAGCGATCAGGTAAGATGTTTCTGCCTTTTTTACGCCCAGTTCGGTTTCTTTCAAGCGGGTTGTAATCATAAGCAGGTCATTTTTAGCAATCGCCCCGTCGTCAAAACGAACCTTGATCAAATCATATTGCGATTTGATGATCTGATGATATTGTTGTGCAATCTTTAACAGGTCGGTATTGGCGGAATAATTCCAGTAAGCCAACTCTGCCTGCAGATAGATGTTATCAATCGTAAGTAGTTCGTTTTCTTTGCTGATTTTTTCCTGAATCTTATTCGAACGGTATTGGTCCTGTACGCTACCTCCTGCCCAGATACTCTGGGTCAGTATACCTCCTGCAAAATAATTATACGGGTGGTATGTACCCTGAGGGCCGTTCCATAGGTCGAGGTTTGTCATATCGATTGATCCCGTTGCGGCAAGATCGATTTTAGGCAATAACCCTGTGCGGCTTACTTTTCGTTTGGCGGTAGCCGACAACACCTGCTCTTTCGCCTGTTTAAGCTGCTGGCTGTAATCCATTACCTTGGTACGATAGGTATCCAGGGAGATGTATTCCTGGGCTTCCAGCCCTCCTGAAAGAATCAGGAGGGAAAAGAAAAAGAGCCCTTTTTTATATTTGTTCATCATTGATTTTGTTTATAAATGTTTGCTGACGACATTCTTTAATACACTTATCCTTTAATGCGGTAGATTGTGCAGTAGGTTACCGGTAACATCAGGATGGTTAATAAGGATGCTACAAACAATCCACCCATGATAACCGCGGCAAGACCGCCGAACAATGAGTCGAATAACAGTGGCATCATACCCAGAATCGTTGTTCCCGAAGCCATAACCACCGGAACGATACGCGATTTGGTAGCCGTTACCACCGCATCGAGTGGTGGCAATCCGGATGCTTTTTCAATATTGATCTGATCGACCAGTACGATGGCATTCTTGATATTCATCCCGATCAGACCCAACAGACCTAATAACGCGAAGAAGTCAAACAATTTACCAAATGCTACCAATCCTAATACGATACCGATGAAAATCAACGGAATCATAAGCAGGATAGCGATTGGCTCACGGAAGTTGTTAAACAACAGCAACAGTGTCAAGAACATCAGGAATGCTGTCAAAGGCATGTTGGCTGCCAAAGCGTCATTTGATTCTTTCTGACTTTCCTGCTCACCGTAATAACTCATCTGATAACCTTCCGGAATATCGATTTTTTCCTGAGCGGAAGCCCAAATCGCATTAAAGGCCTCGATGGCATTGGCCCCACGTTTAGGGTCGGCCTGAGCCATTAATAAGCGTTCGCGGTTTTCACGCTTAATCATATTGAAGTCATAGCCGAAAGACATCGAGTCGATTACCTGTTCGAGAGGAATCGCAATTCCTTTTGAATTGAATACAGGTAATGTTTTCATATTACCCAAATCGAACGAGTTGATGTTATTGTCTTTCAATAGGATATTCATGATTTGATCGCCTTCGCGATACTGGCTCAGCGTATATCCTTTTGTTGCTACTTCGATAGAAGATGCCATATTCTGGCGTGTTACCCCTACGCGCTGACCTTTTGCCTGAGAATATACCGGTGTGCTTACCGGCACTTTGTTACCCCAGCTGTTGCGGATATGAGTAAGGTTGCCTTGCGCATGCATTAAGTCGATAACCTGATTGGTAAGCATTACCAATGTATCGATACTCGGTCCTTTAAAGCCGATCTCGATTGTCGCCTCCGTTGCCGGTGAAAGTTTAAACAGGGTAGAGCGAGTCATTATATTCGGGAAATTTTCCTGCATATAGTTGTTAAACCAGCTCTCTTTTTCGATGGTCTGATCCTTATCTTTTAGTTCGATCAGGATATTGGCAACATTCGGTTTTGGCCCCAGCGAGGTGCTTGCCAAATAATAACGAAGCGGAGAGGCACCCATGGTAATGGATACGCGTTCTACTTCAGGCTGTGCCATAACGGTACTTTCAATCTCCTTCATCTCTTTTTCTACCTCCAGGATATTGTAACCATCCGGCCAAAACATGTCGGCACGGAAATAGTTTTTATCCATATTCGGGAAGAAGTTCTGAGGAAGCATACCCATAACAACCAACGACAAAACCAATGCTCCGATTGCTGTACCAATAGTTAACCAGCGTCGTTTGATCAATGTACGTAGGATGTTTTCAAATTTATGATAGAATTTCGAATCATAAGGATCCTGATTTCCATCACCCGAGTTATCTTTCAGGATCCAGCTACCGAAGGTGGTTGTCTGGCAAAGGGCCAGAATCCAGCTTAAGGCAAGGGATACGGAAAGTACGATAAATAAAGGTTTTACAATTTCGGCTACTGCCGAAGGTGCAAGATAGATCGGAAGGAACGAACAGATCGCGATAAATGTGGCTCCCAATAGTCCCCATTGAGGAATGGTAGCTCCGTCTATCAGCGCTTTGATTTTAGGTACGCCACGTTTGATCGCTACCTGGGCATTGTCTGTCACAACGATTGCATTATCTACTAGCATACCCATGGCAATGATAAATCCGGCCAAAGAGGTACGGTTCAGACCTGTGTCGATATACATCATAATCAGCATGGTGCCCCCGATAGAGAAAATCAGTGAACTACCGATCAATAACCCTGCGCGCAATCCCATCACAAGCATGATGATAAAGATTACAATCGCAACCGATTCAATCAGGTTGAGGATAAATCCGTTATTGGCATCGCGGGCAATCTCACCTTCGAGGTAGATTGGCTGTACATTTAATCCGATCGGCAGTAACGGCATAATCTGATCCAACTCTTGGGTAACGGCATCACCGATGGCAACAACGTCTTTCTTTGTGTCGGAAGAAACGCCGATACCAATGGCGCGCTTACCGTTGATACGCATTAAAGTAGCCGGAGGGTTTACATATCCGCGCTCCACGACAGCAATGTCTCCCAGACGAATCTGTTGGCCATTGGAAGAGGTGATTGTCTGATTACGGATATCGTCGAGGTCGTTATAAGTCCCCGATGCAACAATTTTCAACTGCATTTCGCCGGCAAGGCGTTCGCCGGTATTGATCACCTGATTTTGAGAGGATAGTGCGCTGGCTAGTTGCTGAGGTGTAACCCCCATGTTTGCCAGTTTCGGAATCGGAATGAATACGTTTACACACTCTGTGCGTTCACCGAATGTATTTACTTTCACAACGCCCGGCACGGTGGCAAGGCGGGTGGTGATGTAGCGGGTCCAGTTACGAAGCTCATTGTACGAGAAGCCTTCATCGGCCGACAATCCGTAATAGATACCGAAAACGTCACCAAAATCGTCGCCGACAGTTACCGGGGTGGCCCCTTGTGGCAGGCGAGGAGTAACATTCATTACCTTACGACGCAATTCATCCCATTTTTGAGGGGTGTTTTCCGGTTTGGTTGCATCCGCAAGCTCTACCGTGATTTTGGTCATACCGAATGAGGATTCCGATTTGATGCGCTTAATATCAGACATGGTCTGTATTTCGCGTTCAATCGGTTCGGTAATCAATTTTTCCACTTCCGTTGGCGTCGCCCCCGGATAGTAGCACATCAGTACCGCACTTTTGATAACAAAAGGGGCGTCTTCTTTCTTGGCAAGTTTATCGAAAGCTACGATACCTCCGATCAGCATGATTGCCAGAAAGAAATAAATAACCTTGGTATGCGCAAGGGAATATTTCGCTATGTTCATAGATTTGTATTATTTAAGAACCTTTACTTTCTCTCCGTCAATGATTTGTGTAACACCTGCTGTTACTACGATTTCGCCATTTTTCAATCCGTTTGTTACCAGGATATTGTTTTCATCAATCAATACTCCTGTCTGAATAGGACGGATGCTTACAGAGCTTGTTGTTGGATTATAAACCCATACATTCTGTTGTTTGTTTTCTGGCGAACCGAATACGGCTGTTAACGGAACATATGGATATTCAAGGTTCTTGTTGTCCATATGCACAACCATGGTTACATTACAAGAGAATCCCGACTTGATGTCGTATTTATCTTTGGTGAAACGAGGGTCGTTGATTGTCAGGAATACCGGAATACCTGTTCCATCCGGCGATGCTTCTACATATTCTTTCAGAATAGCCGAAAACTTGATTCCTTTATATATATCAAATTCTACTGTAAATGATTTATTGTCACCCTGTACGAGTGCCAATGAATTGTCCGGTAATGTGAAATAAATCTGAAGATCTTTCGAGTCGATCAGTTGGGCGATTGTTTCACCGGCGTTTACACGCTGATAGTTTTCTACCGATCGTTTTGTGATGGAGCCGGTAAACGGAGCCCGTAAATATGTGTCTGATAGGTTATTCTGCTGTGCTTCATAATTTGAACGAGCCTGTTCGTAGTTTGAACGAGCCATTTCCATCTCCTGTTGTGAAACAGCCTGGCGTTCAAGTAGGCGGGTGTTACGTTCAAGTTGAGCTTTCGCTGTTTCATAGGCCGCTTTCGCTGCTTCGTATTGAAGGTTAATCTCGCGAGGGTCAATCTGAGCGATTAAATCGCCTTTTTTTACTTTCTGACCTTCAACGATAGGTAACTGAATAATTTGTCCCGGAACACGAAATGCCAGGTTTACAAATTTAACAACATCCACAACTCCCGAATAGTCTTTACGGATCTCATTTCGTGAAGTTACAGTAGTCACCTTTACCGGTCTCACCGGGGTTGATGCTTCTTCTTTCTTTCCACATGAAAAAAAGCATAGTGCTGTTAATAATCCAACACCTAAGGATTTCATTTTCATAAACATATTTATTTGATATATACTATTCATTTCACAATTCAGTATTTTAGCGCCCAATCATGCAGACTACTGCTATTTAAAGCGGATGCAAAATTCTTATATTTTTTTACATCTGCAATGATTTATCTTAATGAAAAATCAACTGCTACTTGCCTTTTCAAGGAAGACTCCTTTTTACTCAATCTATGTCGGGATTGGTTCTATCAATAAAACATACCCCAAAAACAGGTTTTGATTGAAAAATTGTTCTCTGATTTCCGACCCGGCTTTAAAGTCTTAAATAATAAATATTTCAAAGAACCTGTTCGGATTGTTCATTTAATAAGAAAACATACAAAAATACAAGATGTTTGGCTTTCTTGGAAGTTATAAAGTTAATTTAATACTCCTGATAATCAATGGTGTTTAAGTAATATCTATTGTTAATGAAATGAATGATTGGCACGACAAAGAATAAACAAAATGACATTTTTAGCTAGAGGGCTTTCAGATAATAGCATAGGCAGACAGAATATACCAAAGCGAACGCATTTTTAGTATCATAAGGGAGGAGTAAAAGTGGCAGTATAACGTTCGTCTAATATATAAATAAGGAATCTATAAGATTGTTTTATAAAAATATTCTATTGATATTTATGTAACAAACAATTTTTTAGGGGAAATTCGGGGCGAACTGAAGCATATAATTTAATTTTTAGAAGATGGATAATTACACTGAAGAGTATGTAAAACACGTAAATGTCGACCATCTTATCGACCGTTTTTGTGCGGGAGAGGGGATGATCGAACTGGATAGGGAGTCGCTCTCGTATCTTTATGAAGCTTCCCACATTGAAGCTCATTACGCTTCGTCGGATCAAATGGAGGGAATCGGCAGAATGGGGGAGATTATGGCCCGGTTAAGGCTCAAATGCTTTCCTCATATCCGAAATTTCTCCCACATTACATTCTGTATCGGGAGTAGTCGCGAAATGCCTGTTACAATGACTGAAATAAGACAGATCGATCTTTTTCTGGAGGACTTGGATAGTGAGCCTGAAATAATGTGGGGAGTGCATTGTCGCTCGTTAGCCACAAATATGCTTGAGGTAGATGTAGTGATGAGCCGTTGAAAAATAACCCGGGAGGAACTCTTTCAAATTCCTCCCGGGTTATTTTTATTCAGACACTAAGAACAGATTTGAGTTAATATCCGAATATTTCTTCCATGGATACGATTTTCACTTTGCCTATCGAATTAATGAATTTCATGTCTAATTCATCAATATTCCCTAAAAGGCAATAGTTGTATTTCGAGTCTTTTATATACTGATCATGAAAACCCTGTAACTGATAGAAATCGAATGAAGGAAGTTCGGTAAAGATTACCTGATTGATATCCTTATCTAATCCCAGCAGCTGAGCCTGGTAATAACTCCACAATACATTCTCTTTGGTAATCCGATTGGTACGAATGTTGTTTTCGATATTCAGCTTAGTTACCTCGAACGATTCGGGCGATTCGGGCATTTTCGAAAGAATGGCTTTAAAATGCTCTACTGCAGTAGTCAGTTTGTCGTTTTGAGTACCAATGTAGGAGGTATTCATAAAATACTGCTCTTTGCGCATCGGAGGGAAATAACCCGAATAAACCGCATAGGCTAATCCACGCGCTTCGCGCATCTCCTGAAATGCCACATCCTGGAAATAATTATTATATAATTTTACAGGGGTCGCTAACTTACTGTCATACATTACTCCGCGCGAAAGCAATGTCATACTGGTTTGTTTTGACGGATAATTTGTGAGGAATACGGTGGTTTCCGTTACCGGTTGCTGCTCGAACTTCATCGCTTGCGGTGCATCTTTCAGCTCCTCTTTTGTAATATGTAAATTTTTAACCTTACCAATAATTTCGCTTACAGATTTCGGCCCGTAATACCAGATCTGATGTTTATATTGATTCGCTTCTTTTATGAGTGAAGCTGTTTCTTCGGGTGTCATTTTTTGCAACTCCTCATTCGACAGCACATAAGTGGCCGGAGAAACCGGACCCCATTCACCATAGCTTTGCAGGCGCCTGTTAATCAAATTATAATTCAGTTTATTATCCATGCGCAACTTCATTTCATCGCTGATTACATTTGCGAATGCCGCTGGATTTGGCTGTGCATCGGTAAGCAGCGATTCCATAAGTTTCATGGCTTCGTCCATATTTTCACTCAGACCAGTTAATACCACAAAGGTTTTATCTGTTTGTGGAATCACCCGGAAAGAGCAGGCAAGGGTAAGCATTTTCTGTTTGAATTGTTCCGGCGTCATGGTTGAAGTACCCAGATAGTCCAGATACCCAAACGCAATTGGCAGTCGGCGCTCATTCGCAGTGCCCATATCATATACATAGTACATGTTGAATATGCTGTTTTCAACATTTGCTTTATAAAGCAATGGAATCCGATTATCTACGTCTGTTTTTATAAGGGCTTTTTCATAATCTACGAATACCGGTTCGATCGGGGTTACCGGGTTCTTTTCCAGTTCTTGAAAGAAAGCACTCTTACTGTTACGGTCTAACTGTACAGGCGTAATAGTCGGTTTCGGGAATGGTGGAATCCGGAAATCGGGCGTACGGTGTTTGTACACGATCACATAATCGTTTTTAAACCACTTCTGAGCATATGCCACTACTTCCTCTTTGCTGATTTTCTTCATCTTTTCGAACGAATCCACATACTCTTTCCAAGGGATATCATTGGTGAAAGCATCGATCATCGCATATGCACGACTCTGATTATCGGTGAGGGCATTCATTTGCGAAAGGGTTGTATTGTTGATTGCGGCTTCGAGCAGCCAATCGCCGAAATTCCCTGTTTTTAAAGAGTCGATCTGAGCCAACAACAGGTTCGAAACCTCTTCCATCGGCTGGTTCTCTTTCGGGTATCCCAGTAGGAGGAAGGTGGAGTAGTCGGTCATATTCAGATTATACACACCTGATCCGATCATCTTTTGTTGCTGATTGATATTCAGATCAAACAGCCCGGCCGTCCCGTTAGAGAGAATAAAGCTAATCAGGCTATTCATCTGATCGTCATTCTCTTTCTCACCCGGTAATCGGTATCCGATATATACCATGTTGGCTTCCAGTCCGTTTACGTTTTTAACGACCGGTTGTGTTACTACGGGTTCAGCTCCGGGTGTATAAGCCGGTACGGTGCCCGGTTTCAGATCGCCGAAATTCTTTTGGATAACCGCATAGGCACTGTCCGGATTAAAATCGCCCGACAGGCAGATTGCCATATTATTCGGCACATAATAGGTTTTGAAGAAATTCTTGATATTGGTGATAGAGGGGCTTTTCAAATCCTTGGCAGTTCCGAGGGTCGATTGAGTCCCATAAGTATGATGAGGGTAGAGGGCGAGCAAGAGTGTATCAAGCACGCGGCTCTGGTCACTGTTGAGCGAACGGTTTTTTTCTTCATATACCGTTTCTAACTCTGTATGGAAGATGCGGATTACCGGATCTCTGAATCGTTCGGCCTGAATGATCGCCCAGTTTTCGAGTTGGTTCGCCGGTATATTTTCGGTATACACGGTTTGGTCACTGCTGGTCCAGGCATTGCTGCCTTGTGCGCCGATATAGGTCATCATCCGGTCGTATTCGTTCGATACGGCATATTTGCTGGCTTCGTTTGAAACCGAATCGATCTGATGATAAATCTGAATGCGCTGCAGCGAATCGGTTGTTTGGCGATACAGCTCAAACAAAGACTCGATCTCATTTAGCAATGGCTCCTCTTTTGTGAAATCCTTGGTGCCCATCTTACCGGTCCCTTTAAACATGAGATGCTCAAAGTAATGCGCCAACCCTGTTGAAGTGGCGGGATCGTTTTTACTGCCGGCACGTACGCCGATGAATGTCTGAATGCGGGGTGCATCCTTGTAGACAGACATATACACTTTTAACCCGTTGTCGAGGGTATAAATACGCACCTCCATCGGATCTCCTGCTACCGATTCATACTTGGGTGCCTGGGTCGTACAACTGCATATTATAAAAAATGCAATCAGACCGGATAAGAAAGTTCGGACGTTAATCATAAATATAGATTTTGTGAAAGAATGATCAATCTATCACGCCGCTCAACATCAAAATCCCCATTACGATAACAATTACCCCAATTGTACCGTAGAAAAAGCGTGCTCCACTTCGGCCAAACCAACGCACGGCAATCGAAACGTTGTGCGAACGGTAAAACCAATTCCAGTTCATTATTCCTGCCATAAGAGAGAGTGTTCCGATAATCAGAAACAAAATACTGACAAATATATTTGCTGTTTGCATATGAAGAGGTTTAAAAATAAAAAAGATGATTCGGGGCCTTTCTGTAAAGGGTCCTGAATCATCTTTCGGTTATTGCTGATCGCCGATACAAACCGTGCGGGTTCCATCCTCATTTTCCCGGATGGTTACATGTACGGTTTCACCCGGCAAGAGTTCTTCAATTTTTTCGGGCCATTCTATAAAACATAAGGCGCCACTGTAGAGGTAATCCTCATAGCCGAAGTCATACGCTTCTTCGGGTTTGTTGATTCGGTAAAAATCGAAATGATAAATCAATTCTGCCGAAGCCGAGCGATATTCATTTACGATGGCGAAAGTTGGACTGTTGATAACATCTTCCACTCCCAGCTCTTCACATACAGCTTTGATAAAAGTTGTTTTTCCGGCTCCCATATCACCGTGAAAAGCAAATACCGTATCCTGGTCAATGAGCTTGATAAACTCCTGTGCCGCTTCGTGAATCGAGTCTAATCCCTTGATTGTAATCTGAGTCATATCTTTTTTATTAATAGATAGATACAAAAATAATATCTTTTTTCAGGATTTATGATTTCCGTTCATCTTTTCTTCGGTGTCAGTGTAATCAGAGGAATCAACATCTCTTCCATCGAAATCCCTCCGTGCTGGAAGGTATCCTTATAATAACCGGCATAATAGTTATAATTGTTCGGGTATGCCAGGAAATCCCGGTTGGTAGCGAAAATATAGGTTGAGCTCACGTTCAGTGTGGGCAATCCGAACCGTTCGGGCGATTTTATCTCATAAACCTGTTTGTGGTTATAGCTCAGATTCTTACCCACCTTGTAGCGCAGATTTGTATTGGTATTTCGGTCGCCGATCACTTTTACCGGATTATCCACGCGGATGGTTCCGTGGTCGGTGGTTACGATTACCTTGTAATTGCTCTGGGCAAGGCGGCGGAACAGATCGATCGTCGACGAATGTTCGAGCCAGGTTTTTGTCAGGGCGCGATATGCGGCCTCGCTCGACGCCAGTTCGCGTATCATTTTCGATTCGGTACGTGCATGCGAAAGCATATCAATAAAATTCAGCACCACGATGTTGAGCGGATTCTGTTCGATATTTGAAAAGTTCTGCACAAGGCGCTCTCCGAACGATGATTCATTTACTTTATAATAGGCAAACGGATATTTCTTGCGATAACGGTCGAGCTGGGTTTGAATAAGGGGCGCCTCGTTGAGGTTTTTGCCTTCCTCCTCATCTTCGTCCACCCACAATTCCGGAAACATCTTGGCGATTTTGTCCGGCATCAGTCCCGAAAAGATCGCGTTACGGGCATACTGGGTTGCGGTGGGCAGGATACTGTAGTAAATATCCTCTTCAAACGTGAAATATTCGCTCAATATCGGTTTGATGGTTCTCCATTGGTCCAGGCGGAAATTATCGATCAGTACCACGAATACCTTTTCGCCATTGTCGAGCATCGGGAAAAACTTAGAGCGAAACAGGTCGGGGCTGAGTAAAGGCTTATCGTCGCCGGTCATCCAGCTTTCGTAGTTCTTTTTGATGAACTTTACAAAAGTCGCATTGGCCTCTGTTTTCTGCATCTTAAACATCTCCATCAAACCCTTGTCGGCATTTTCAAGTTCCAGTTCCCAGTACACCAGCTTTTTATACACCTCGGTCCAGTCGTTATAATCGCGGGCGTCATTGATAAGCATGCTGATTTTACCGAAATCCTGTTGGTATCCCGATGTGTTTTTTTCGGAAACGATCTCTTTTCCGTGGAGGTTCTTTTTGATCGAGAGTAGAATCTGGTTCGGATTTACCGGTTTGATCAGGTAATCGGCAATTTTTCCTCCGATAGCCTGATTCATGATATTCTCTTCCTCACTCTTGGTAATCATTACTACCGGAATGGCGGGATGTTTTTCCTTGATGATGGATAAGGTCTCCAATCCGGTAAGTCCCGGCATGTTTTCATCCAGAATCACCAGGTCGAAGTGAGCTTCATCTACCATATCGATTGCGTCGGTACCGCTGTTTGCCGTTGAAATGTCGTATCCCTTTTGTTGTAGAAAAAGGATGTGCGGTTTCAACAGTTCAATTTCATCATCTGCCCAAAGTATACGTTCGTTGCTCATAAGTTTCTCATTATTCTTTCGTAAGGTCCGCTTCGCTGCATTGTTCCATAAAACTGAAATAATCGTCAAACGTTCGTCCTTCCAGCAGCAGGCGGAAGTTGGCGTCCGAAATCATGACCGGTGTTACATTTTGTGGCAACACCAATCCCAGTGGCAGCGTCATGCGAAGCCGGTATTCACTCAGTTCTTCAAAGTTATCAAATCCTTTTATAACGAGCATCGATAATTCGTTAAAGGTAATGGTTTCCAAATCGAAATCCTTTACCAAAAAATTAGTGAAATTATATTTGGCAATATCAAATAACAATTGGTTTACCGCTACCGAATCTGTCTGAAAGGCGAGTACCAGCAAGTGTGGTTGCTCCTGATTCAGCTCAAATACGGGTGCCAGCGAGTCGGCCGCGGCAAAGTCGCCACCTGTTGCCGACAGTCGTGTTTTCCAGATCATCCCTTGTGCCGGTTTACTGTTGGCATCGATCAGCCGTCCCTGGGTAATTCCTTTGATCATTTGTCCGGCAAGCGGAGCCATCTGACTTTCGTTGTAAAGGGCTGTCAGTTTCTCCAGATTCTCCTTAAATGCAGTTGCATTGTTTTCACCGACGAACGATAGTGCATGTAAGAATAAGAAGTTCGGCATCAGTTTGCAAAGCGGCCATTTTTCTGTTACAAACCGGTAGTTCTTATGTACTTCCGCACTATTGCCGGCAAGATACGCCGCATAGGTTTGTTCATACAGCTCATTTTGTTTTTGCTCCATCTCCTTCAGGTTACGGATATAATCGGGATCACTCAGAGCGATAGCATACGGCGATTCCGGGAAGGAGCTCATAATTTTTTGTTTATAGATATTCGCGTTCAGCTCATCATTCAGACGCATATACATCAGATACACTTCATAATAGATGTCGAGCGAGCGCTCATTGTTCGGATAACGTTTGTCCAGATCGAGCAGGGTTTTAATGGCAAGCGGCAGATTGCTCAGCTGTTGATTAAATATAATACCCATGTTGAATAATCCTTCTCTGATCAACTCATGTGCATTTTCCTGTTCTTCAGGGCTAAACGGTATCTGTTTCAGATAATACGCCACGTTTTTTGGGTCGGAAGCTGCTTCGCTATCCATGCTCCCCATATCGGGTGGTGTACCGGTGGTGTCGTTGTTCTCTTCCGAATTTTCTGGTTTGCCTTCCTCTTCCGGATCGTCGTAAGTGGTTGCATTGGTGTCGTTTTCTTCTGAAAATACTTGCGATTTATCTCTGCGACGCCAATTATCTTCCGGTTTTCGGGCGCCCCAACGGCGTTGAAATTCCGTTTTACCCGCATTTACCGAAGCGGTATTAAAGAAATACCACGAATTGTCTCCTCCGCCAATCGTTGGCGTGGTAGGCATATTCATATCGGGCTGTGCATAATCGCCTTTTTTGTTTTCATATTCTTCTCTGCGGGCAGCTTCCGCTTCTTTTCTTTCCGCTTCAAGCAGTTGGTCGATTATTTTTTGAATCGCATCGAGCCGTTCATTTTCGGGCATTGCAGCCAGTGTGAGCAAGCTATCCTGTAAATGTACCGTTTCGGCATGAGTCGACAGGTTGTCCAATACCTGCGATAAATGAGAAATACGCTGATAGTCCTTATGCTTTTCATTCAGGATACTAATCGCGGACGCATAGGCCGGTTGTGCTTTCAGGTATTCTTCGCGGGCAAACGTCAGGTCGCCCAGTCGAATCGCGGCTACCGCTTTTTCCATTCCGTTGCGGGTGCTTTTCGAAACCGCATTCTCATACGCTTCAATTGCTTTCACCGTATCTTTCTGACTCATATACAAGTTCCCACGGGCATAGAAAATCTGATCCAGATATTCTTTGTTACGCGGGTCGCGTTGCATGCGGGTCAGTTTTTTTTCGATCTTGCGTAAGTTGGTAGCCGGCATCACTTCCGTTTGGCGGATGCTGGCGTTAAAGTAAGTACGGTAGGAGGGGTTCATCTTCATCACCTGTCCATACGAGGTGTATGCTTTTACCGGATCGCCATTGTCGGCGTATAATTGTGCCAGCAAAAAGCGGATACGGGCCTTCTGGTATTTATTGTCTTCATGGCGAATCACGATTTCAAGATGGGGAATCGCTTCTTTCAATTCACCTTTCTTAATCAGATAACCGGCCATCGCTGTGCTGTAAACGGGTTGTAAGGATTTGGGCAGTTTGCTGCCGTCTATTTTTCCAAGTATATTCTCTGCTTCATACAGCCATCCCATTTCCGTATAGCAACGCGACATCCAAAGCTGACTTTCGGCTACCGTAGCGGGTAACCAACCGAAATGACGGGAGATATACAGAAAAGTGGCATTGGCCGCCAAAAAATCGCCTTTGAAAAATTGCGAACGTCCCATCATCATCCATGCATGATGCAGAAACGGATTAAATTCGGTTCGTTTTAAGAAGGCCTTATATTCGGGATCGTTCGTTTTACGTGGATTTTTGGCAGGTCGCTTCGTAATGGAGCGTAACTTGATCGCTTTCTGGCTTTTTTCGATTGAACGATCGAACCCTGCGTTACCGCCCCCCTCCTGATCGGCCAGCGAACTTACCGGATGGATGTTGATACGCTCAGAGTAGTCGTCCTGATATTCTTTTTCAAAATTAGCCAATGCTTCCTTATAGGCTTCATTGCCATTAAAGTAGATGTTGTAGCGTGTCGTAAACGCACGCCACTTGCGGGTAGCAGTTGTGTTTTTTTTCAACGAGCAGCTACCGGCAACAAGGCACATCAGCACCATTAATACGATTTTGACTCTTTCGGTTTGCAAAAGTAAATGGATTGTTTTAATAGGTAATGACGCAAAAATAAGCGAATTATTGTTTTTCAACCCCCCTTTTTGGCATAAACAGGCAAATTCCCCGCCCGATACCATACATCAGGGTAAGAAGAAACACGATACAGGCTCCCGCCGGCACGTTGAGGTAGTATGAGATGAATAAGCCTCCGATACAGGCGAGCAGACAGTTTATGATAGAACCGTACATGATATGCCTGTAATTGTGCGAAAAGATATTCGCAATCATCTGTGGTAATGTGATCACCGACATCAGCAATACGATACCGATCATGCGGATAGAGAGCACGATCGTAATGGCGATGAAACAGAGCATGGTATATTCGATGAGGCGCACCGGTAAACGGCGCACTTTTGCGAACTCCGGATCGAATGCCACGAAAATAATGGTATGCAAAAACAGTAGCGTAAACAGGGTAAGCAACGAGGTAAATCCGCCGAACCACCACAGGTCCGCACTTGTGATCGTAAGAATATTCCCGAAAAGAAACTCCGTCAGGCCGGGTGTGAATCCTGGAGTCATAAAGATAAAGATGATACCCAATGCCATCCCCAATGCCCAGAACACGGCGATTGCCGAATCTTCGCGCACCGACTGCTTTTTACTGAGCCATTGCACCCCGAACGCAGAAAGGATGGCCGCGATGATTGCCATAACCACCGGATTGAAACCTGTATAAAATCCGAATCCCAACCCGCCGAACGAGGCATGTGTAATCCCTCCGCTGATAAAGACCAGGCGTCGCGTAACGATATAAGTACCAATGATTCCGCAACAGATACTTACCAATAACGAACCGATCAGTGCATGTTGGAAAAACGAATAATTTAAAATTTCAGGTATCATTCAGTATGTTTTAGTGTGGCATGCGCCGTTCCCGTACTATCAGCAGTACTTCGTCTTTAATTTCGTCGGGTAATTCAATCTCACGTAATTGCAGGCTGCGTACCCATCCGGCCACTTCTGTCTCCTGCAACGTGTAGAATACGTGTCTGAATTCTTCGATCGCCTCGGCAGAGTATTGATCGGCCGGAGTATGGCGCCAGGTATCCAGCTCTTCGTCTTCGTAATATTCAATATCCTTGCTTACGGCCGACAACAGGGAGTCTTTTTCGCACGTAGCGTGCTCTCCGCAACATTCCGTATCCAGTTCCTGAGGTTCAGGTATCTCTGTAATTTCACCTTTTTTTAATTTCTCTTTAAGCTTACGTTGCTGAAAGTAGCCTATAAAAGCGGTTATAAGCCCCAATAACGCAAGTCCGATAAGTAAAGCCCACATAATTTGAAGTCATTTTTAATGAGCGTAAAGATACAAAGCTTTCGTTAATAATCGGGATGCGGGGGTTAAACTTCCTCAACCGAAAAGCCAGCCTTTTGCAAATCATTCCAAAATGCGGGATACGACTTGCTTACCACTTCGGGATGCTCGATGACGATGTTGGTGTCACAAAAAGCAGCCGGAGCGAAAGCCATTGCCATGCGGTGGTCTTCGTAGGTCGCAATCACGGGGCTTGTCGCCGGCGTACAGCGTTCCCCTTCCCAGTAAAGTGTATTGTCGTTTTTGCTGCCCACTACATATCCTAATTTCCGGAGTTCATTCTGCAACGCTACGATACGGTCGGTTTCTTTGATTTTAAGCGATTCGAGTCCCGAAAACCGGAACGGAATATTCTTCAACACACATGTTACCACCAGTGTTTGTGCCAAATCGGGTTGATCGGTCAGGTCCAGCTCTATCCGGTCAGCGTGGCTGTCAGTTTTACGCAGGCGCACCCCGGTTTCTGTAAAAATGGTTTCTACGCCGAGGGGTTCGAAAAATTCGGCAATCCGGGCATCTCCCTGCAGGCTCTCTTTTTCAAGGCCGAGCAGTTCGGCTTCGCCCTCAGCGGCCAAAGCTACCATTTCGTACCAATAAGAAGCGGCCGACCAGTCTGATTCCACCCGGAAGCGGGTAGGAGTGTACGCTTGCGGACGGATGCGGATGCGGCTTCCTTCCCATTCGGAGGCGATGCCGAAGCGCTCGAGCATGCCGAGTGTCATGCGGATATACGGTTTGGATATCATTTTTCCGGTCAGATTGAGCGTCAGCCCCTCCATCATCGTAGGAGCTATCATCAACAGAGCCGAAATATATTGCGAGCTGGTGCCTCCGTCGAGCTGCAGTTCGCCCCCCTTGAGCGCACGTCCGGTGATGCGAAGCGGCGGATACCCCACTTTGCCCAGGTATTCGATCTGTGCTCCACAGGCCTGCAGCGCGTCTACCAGAATGCGGATCGGGCGGTTTTGCATCCGTTCGCTTCCGGTAATCTCCCATACGCCCCCGATTTTAGCCAGGAAGGCGGTCAGAAAGCGCATCGACGTACCCGCCGCTCCGATATCGAAACGGTTGCTGTTCGAATCGAAAGCCTCCACCATTACGCGCGTGTCGTCGCAATCCGACAGGTTCTCGGGCAAATAGGGGGAGTAGCTCAACGCATTCAGTATTAACGCGCGGTTGCTGATACTTTTGGAAGCGGGCAGGTTCACCCGGGTATGAAGTTGGCTCGGAGCCGATAATTGGTAACGCATGATGTTTCGATTTGTCGTTTTGGCAAAAATAAAATAAAAAACCCGCCAATCCCATTCGCAGCGATGCTATTTGCGATGGGGTTGGCGGGAATACTCTTCTTCCGGTATTCTAAAGATGATATAGCCGGGTTATTTGATAAATGATTTTACATCGGTGGCATTACCGTAAGATACCACCATCTGATAACTTCCGGGCTTTAGATCGGATATGTCAATCATCATCGGCGACGTGTAGCGCACCGCCTTCAACAACTTCTTCATTTTCCGGTCGTAGATGGCTACTTTGGCCGGAGTCGGGTCTGGAAGAGTCAGACGCACACCTTCGCGATTGGGCGTAAAGGTGATACGAGCCTCTTTCAGAGCCCGTTTGTAATTGATCGGCAAGAGGTCGGGATCGGCCGGTTGAAAGGCTACTTCTACCTTGAGTGTATTTCCTTTCGCATTTGCCGGTGCAATGTATACAGGTACGGTAGTCCCCGGTTCTGCATAAGTCATATCCAATGTCAGATTCAGCAATCGGATGGTCGATTCGAAATCAAGCGATACGTTATCGATTGTAAAGATCACCTCTTTGGGCTCACTTCCATGGAAATCGTTGATCCCCATGATATATCCTTTCAACCCTTCGACATTAGGTTCGGATAATGCTTCCCAACTCGATGTGGACGGATTTTCTGCCCGTTTCTGTGCACTATAGCTACGGATATAGTATGCACCTTTGCCCGGGTTGCTTCTTCCGTTGAAAACATACCCTAATTCTTCGAAATTACTGATCTTGTCAATATTCAGATTGGTTGGGAAAGAAACGAAATTCCATGCGCGAGGCACGAACGTATATTTCAAAATCAGTCGCTTCACTTTTACCAGACCATTTTTTACAGTCACCTGACCTGTGCCCGAAGCATCGCCATATACCGTGAGTTCCTCCAGGTCTTCTCCGTTTTCAAGTTCGATGCGCTCATTTTTTTGTACGATGCGTCCTTTCGTTACCCGGAAAACCGATCTGAAAGATGAGGTAGGTGCCCATTCCTGATCTCCCGGCTGAAAGGCTTCCACCACGATACTGTCTTTATCGGGTACGGTATGTATATTCAGTTGGTTACCGTTTTTGATCGTAGCGTATTGGCTTCCTTTCAGAATATGATAGAAAACCGGCAGTCCTGAAGTCGCCCGCGCATTCAGTTCGGTAGTAAACGGCTTACTTTGATGGATGCTATTTAACTTATTCCACTCAAGTATTTGCTCTTTGCCTTTCGCTGGCGTATGATACAAGCGGGGTGCGCCTACAGTACCATGATCGGAGCCGATACCATCACCTCCGTCAAGCAGGTCGATTTGAACAAGCGTGATATCACGCTCTATTTTATAATCCCATTCGGCGCGGGTCCCCGAAGTGATGATTCCGGAGGTATGGAGTAGTGAATCATTCATCGAAATAGATACTTCAAATCGTCCACTTCGCCCGTTTTGCTTCCCTGCATGCGAGGCAAAGCGGTGATATTTGCCCGCTTCCATCGTTATTTTTAACCATCCCTTTGCGTGAATACCGAATCCTTTGCCATAATCCTGGCCGCATAGATTTAGTCTGTTTGTATTATCAAAAGCTTTATCTTTTGTAATGCTGCCGTAGCTGGTTCCGGTGCGATAGCTATCCATGTCTGAAATATATTCGAACGATTTTGTGCCCTCGTAGCAGGGTGTGATCCAGTTATCTTCCGGATCTCCCGGAAAACGAATGGCAAAACGAGATACTTTATTTGCCTCGATCGGAATTTCAATAACCTGGGGAGTAGAAAAAGTAGAATCTTTCAGATACGGGAAAAGATCCATTTCATCTTCCGCTAAGAATTGAAGTACATTGTTGAATGTTTTCATTACCAGACGCGACGGAGCTTTTTTACGGGTGTCGAGGTAGAAATAGGCAAAATTAACCGTATCGTTTTCTTGTATGAACCGGTGTGCGGTGAGTAGTTTGAAATCTGGCACTTGATCAGTTTCAAAACGAATCAGCGCGTTCGTACAAGCGTATTGCTCATTCCCATATTGGGTGGCTTCAATCAAAATTTCACCTTTCACGCCATAGTTAAGCACCAGCTCATTGCCATTGCGAATAGAGGCCAGCTCTTTTCCCTTGATGATGCGATAGTAAACGTCTCCTCCCGATGAAGCGGTAGCTTGTAGTGGAATTACTTCGGTTCCTTCCGGTATGTTACCACCCTGTGTTATAAAAGTGATTTGTTGCGCTTCTTTTTCGACGGTGTTTTCTTTCGGTAAATACAGGCGTGCCATTACAAACTGTGCATGGTCACCCCATGTATTGCCATCCTGCTGATGGATATTGATCCGAAAAGATCTGATATCCGTCATATTTAAATCAACATCCTTATAGAGCAGCTTATCTCCACGTCCTGCGTTCGTCTTTGAATAGACTGAAAAATTTTCACGTTCTGTATCGTTGGTCAAGAGCTGAATGCGTACGTCGCCGTTAATCTCTTCATCTTGCACACCGATGCGGCTTACAAAGCGAATGAAATTTCGGTCGAACTGATACTGGAAATGGCCGTTTGCATGATTCGAAATACCTTTATGATATACGGTGTCATTGATCGTCATTTTTTTACCCGTGTTTACCGATTGGTCTACCCGTGGCGGGTGATTGCTATCCCAGCCGGATACGGCGCTTTCCCACGGATAATCGCCCAGCCACATGAACTGCTCACCCGTAGTGGGTACGATACAGGGAGTTAGCAATACGGTTTCATCCGTAAAGGTTACTTTTACCCGGTAAGCTACCGGCTCTGTTATCGGCCGAGGAGTGGTTGTCAGATACTGATTGTTAATCAATTCGTAGTCTGAGGTAGTATAAGTGGTTCCATCTATCATGTTGAAAGAATATGCCACTGTTTCACGAATCTCTTTGCCTTGCAGGTCGATCCGGGCTTTTAACTCATAAACATCCCCGACAGGAAAGAGTCCGAGCAACTCCAGTGATTGAGCGGAGAGGGTGAGGGGCAGCATGAAAAGCAGCCCCGCTATATAGTTCTTGAAATGAATCATCGTACAATAATTTTAGTAACGTATTCTTTTTGCTGTTTAACGATTTTAACCAAATAGGTACCCGGATGCAGCGCCGTTTGATAACTGTCTTCTTTACAGTCGTCGCTTTTTACGGTGCGTCCCTGAATATCGTAAATCGAAATAAGAGCCCCGTCTTCCAGTCCGGTTACCGAGCAGATGCCATCGGCTACCATTACCCTATAAGAACGTACTGCATCAAGCGCCGTCATATTGCGTTCGATTATCAATACGAAGCGTTCTTTCACTTCGCCGGTATCAGCCACGTTGAAGTTGAAAGTTGATCCGGCTTCCGGTATCCATGTCTGGCCGGTCAGGTTGTCTTTCAAAATCACTTCTCCCGGAGCGAATCCGGAAAGATGGCTGATGCCGAAGCTCAAATCTGTCTTGGTGCCGATGCTCAGGCCTAACGGAATGCGGGCGGTTTCAAGCGGCAATGTGTTTATCGAAACTTCTTTCCCGTCTGTCAGGGAGAAAAGCTGATTTGCACTTGCTTCCATGCTTCGTAATTTAGGCGCGTCTTCGTTTACTACGAAATAATCGTTAGCGGCTTCATCGAGGACGATTTGGGTACGATCCGACAAAGATCCGTTGCTGAATAATTGCAGACGTAATGCAATGCGCTCGGATGCGGTAAAATAGTCGAATACACGGCGGTTGATTGTCGTTTGCTTGGCAACCGGAGTAATGGTCATCTTTGCATCGGCCGTCAATGTCTGTACAAAATAAGACTGGAACGGATTGATTTGCTGAGTCTGATCATACTGTGTCATATCTGCCGTTTCGTAATTTTTGATTACCGGATTATAAACATATAAGAATTTGGTCACTTTTTCCGGATCGAATATTACGTTCTGACGTTTGGTCAGATTGATATCGGTCAGATACGGGTTCCCGATCAGATTCCACCCTTCATGTTGCTGACCATGGGGTGACGTGTGATGTTCAAGCCCCTCGATTATAACGTTGCGGTCGGTAAGCAGCGTGCCATTACCGGTATTAAGGATATTGTTTATGTCGGCAGTGGTCAGAAGATCAACCTTACCTTCCATTACCCCTTCGGTCAGTTCTGCCTCTACTTCGAGCGTCGAAATAGCGCCCGTAGCCGTAAAATGGTTCTCATCATCCCCGTTTTTAAGGCGCAATCTGACCTTTGGTTCCAGCGATACCGAAAGTTGTAACGGTTCTGATTCGGCTCCAACTAAAGAGATGGTTACCGGATTCCAAGCCAGCTTGTCGAGTTTCTCGCGATTGATGCGTACGGTAACCCGGCTACCGCCCCGACGAAGGTCTACGGTGTCTTTTATCAGCGAGGCATATTCATTCTCTTTGACTGCGATCAATACAATATCCTCCGGATTATAACTTTCCAGTTTTACATCTATCTCAAATCCGGTGGTAGCCTCCGGCAGGATAACCCTGGACGATTGCTGTTGAGGCATCGTAATAGATCCGATAACCGGGCGTGTCTGTGCATCCGGGGCAATGAAAAGCATCATTTCAGCTCCTTGGGCAAGTGTATGCAACGGAACCCTGAATGTACTTTTCCCGACAATAGTTAACGATGCCGGAATATGCAGTGCAAACGGAGCTTCAGATCCCAATGGACGTAAAGCCAGCGAAATGCGGTCGGTTGCAAGTATTGCCGCGTCATCGAATATAAAATCGGCAGAATCAGCTTCTGTAAATGCCGGTTTTGAGGCAAAAGCAAACGTATAGAACGATTTCTTCAATGGTCGGTCGGTTGTGCGTGTTGCGTTGATTCCGTTATAAGGGTACGCGTTAAACTGCGTAAGATACCATTTGGGCAACTCGCTTTCGCAGATTGTGCGTAAAGGCGCATCGTCCGAACTGCTGTCGAAGGCAGCGGTCGCTTCAAACGGAACGGGCGAGCGATGATCGGATGATACTCTACCCGCATACGTCATTTTACTGCCGTTCTGAAGTTCCAGCAATTGGCCTGATTCGTTTTTATAATCCATATTGGCATAAACCACAAGTGCAGAATCATTGAGCGCAATCCCGTTGTGCATAAACCGAATCACCTCATCTTGCGTAAGTGTGCGGTTCCAGGCAGCCACATGATCGAATGCTCCGCTAAACCA
>JAVVPN010000044.1:0-25055 GCA_036655755.1 Bacteroidales bacterium
GAAGCTTTGGTCTGTTTTCGACGGTTTTGAAAGCTTCCTGTTCGTACCGAATACAACTGCTCCTAAAGTAGGTGCGCAGATTCATGACAGCGTTGACTCTAAACGTGTAATGTCAATCGTAGTGTTGGCATTGATCCCGGCCCTTTTGGTGGGGATGTATAATGTAGGGTATCAGCACTATCTTGCTATCGGTGAAACAGTAAACTTTTTAACCACTTTTATCTTCGGTTTTTTGGCTGTATTGCCTAAAATCGTTGTAGCGTATGCTGTTGGTTTGGGTATCGAGTTTATTGTAGCTCAATACAAACACCACGAGATTCAGGAAGGATTCCTGGTATCAGGTATGTTGATCCCGATGATCGTGCCGGTAGATACTCCTCTTTGGATGATCGCAGTAGCTACTGCTTTTGCCGTTGTTTTTGCGAAAGAAATTTTCGGGGGAACCGGTATGAATGTATTCAACGTAGCTTTGATTACGCGTGCATTCCTATTTTTTGCTTATCCTTCTAAAATGTCGGGCGACTCGGTATTCGTACGTACATCCGATACATTCGGAATCGGTGCGGGTAACGTAGTTGAAGGCTTTTCGGGTGCCACTCCATTGAGCTATGCTGCTTCTGGCGAGCCAATCAAAGGTATCGTAGGTCAGAGCCTGTCTGCATGGGACGGCTTCCTTGGATTGATCCCGGGATCGATCGGTGAAACATCAACATTAGCAATCCTTATCGGTGCGGCTATTTTGTTGTTTACTTCGGTTGCAAGCTGGCGCATCATGCTTTCTGTATTCGCAGGGGGCGCATTGATGGGCTGGATTACATATGCTGCCGGTGCTTCTACATTGACTGTCGCAGATCAGATCGTATTTGGTGGATTCGCATTTGCCGCTGTATTTATGGCTACCGACCCTGTAACAGGTTGTCGTACCAACACAGGTAAATATATCTATGGATTCTTGATTGGTGCCATTGCCATCATTATCCGTGTATTCAACACCGGTTATCCGGAGGGAGCGATGCTTGCCGTATTGTTGATGAACGTATTTGCTCCATTGATCGACTTCTACGTAGTGGAGGCCAATATTAAACGTCGTTTGAAAAGAGCTAACGCATAAATCAGGAAGTTATGAATAGAAATAGTAATACATATACCATTATTTATGCTGCTGTGATGGTAATCGTGGTAGCAGCTGTGTTAGCTTTTACTGCGCTTTCGCTTCGTCCGATTCAGAATAAGAATGTGATGATTCAGAAGCAGAGCGAGATTTTGAGCTCGATCAATGTCGTATCGACACTGAAAGATGCCGAGCAACTTTACAACCAATATATTACAGAAGCGTTTGTTGTAAATGCCAAAGGTGAAAAAATCAACGGGGATGCTTTCAATATTGAAGTAAAAGAGGAAGTTTCAAAGCCGGAAGCTGATCGTCAGTTGCCTGTTTTCGTAGCTACTGTTGACGGGATTAAAAAATACATCCTTCCGATGTATGGTATGGGTCTTTGGGGACCAATCTGGGGATATATTTCTGTAGATGCAAATGGCGATACTGTTTACGGAGCCGTATTTGCTCACCAGGGTGAAACCGCAGGTTTGGGTGCTGAAATTACAAAACCTAAATTCTCAGATCAGTTTAAGGGCAAGAATTTGTTCTATGATGGCAAATTCGCGTCGATTGCTGTATTGAAGGCGGGTGTTAAAGCTGAGTTGCAAGAGTCAGTTGATGCTATTTCGGGTGGTACTATTACCTCTGCGGGAGTATCGAATATGCTTTTCGACTGTTTGAAGCCGTATGCAAATTTCCTTGAATCACTAAAGTAAAATAATTGAGATTATGTTTTTATCAGATAAGAACAAAGAAATCCTTCTGGGCCCGCTTTCAAAGAACAATCCCGTAATCGTACAGGTTCTGGGTATTTGCTCGGCATTGGCGGTAACAGCTCAGATGGAGCCTGCTTTGGTGATGTCATTGTCACTGACAGCAGTTTTGGCTTTCGCGAACGTGATTATTTCACTTTTGCGTAACACAATTCCAAATCGTATCCGTATCATCGTGCAGCTGGTTGTAGTAGCGGCATTGGTTATCATTGTCGACCAGATTCTGAAAGCATTTGCTTATGAAGTAAGCCAGCAGTTATCGGTATTCGTAGGTTTGATCATTACCAACTGTATCCTGATGGGTCGTTTGGAAGCATTTGCATTGGGTAACAAACCTTGGCCGGCTTTCCTTGACGGTATTGGTAACGGGTTGGGTTATTCAATCATTCTATTGATTGTAGCATTCTTCCGTGAACTTTTAGGTTCGGGAACATTGTTCGGTCATCAAGTAATCCCGCAGATCGCTTACGACTGGGGTTATGAAAATAACGGATTGATGATCTTGCCTCCGATGGCGTTGATCGTAGTAGGTTGTATCATTTGGGTTCACCGTGCGAAGAACCCGGATATGCAGGAATAATCATAACACAAACCCAATAGAATAATGGAATATTTAAATCTTTTCGTCAAGTCGATCTTTATCGACAACATGGTGTTTGCCTATTTCTTAGGGATGTGTTCTTACCTGGCTGTTTCTAAGAATGTAAAAACAGCTATGGGGTTAGGTCTTGCGGTAACTTTCGTATTGACCGTTACACTTCCGGTAAACTACCTTTTGGAAACTAAAATACTTCGCCCGGGTGCATTAGAGTGGTTGAGCCCAAGCTTTGCATCGGTTGATTTGAGCTTCTTGAGCTTTATCATGTTTATCGCGGTAATCGCGGCGATGGTACAGATCGTAGAGATGGTTGTTGAGAAATTCACACCGGCTCTTTACGCTTCACTGGGTATCTTCCTTCCGTTGATCGCTGTAAACTGTGCTATCCTTGGTGGTTCATTGTTTATGCAGCAACGTAACTTCCCGAATATCGGCGAGGCTACTGTTTACGGACTAGGTTCAGGTATTGGTTGGTTACTTGCTATCGTAGGTATTGCGGCTATCCGTGAAAAAATCACTTACTCGGATGTGCCTAAACCATTGAAAGGTCTGGGTATCACGTTTATCATTACCGGACTTATGGGTATCGCCTTCATGAGCTTCCTTGGTATCAAACTTTAATTTCCACTCATTAAAACAGAACAGTAATGACTTTATTAATGATATCGACAACAACTATTATTGCGGCGGTAGCGATCTTCTTGATCGTGGTGCTTGCATTGGTTGGCTTGTTGTTGTTCGCTAAAGCTAAATTGGTACCATCGGGTAATGTGAAGGTGGTGATCAATGGTGAAAAAGAGAGTGAGACTGCTATCGGTACTACAGCTTTGGGAGCCCTGCAGGATGCAGGTATCTTCCTATCTTCTGCTTGTGGTGGTGGTGGTAAATGCGGTCAGTGTCGTTGCCAGATCGAATCGGGTGCCGGCGAGATCCTCCCAACAGAGGTTGGTTTCTACTCTCGTAAACAGATCAAAGATAACTGGCGTCTTGCTTGTCAGGCTAAGATCAAAGAAGATGCGATCATCAAAGTGCCTGAAGAGGTATTTGGTGTGAAAGAATGGGAATGTACGGTTGTTTCTAACAAAAACGTGGCAACATTCATTAAAGAATTCGTGGTGGCATTGCCTGCAGGCGAGCACATGGATTTCAAACCGGGTAGCTACGCGCAGATCAACATTCCTGCTTACGAATTGAAATATTCTGAGTTCGATGTGGAAGAACGTTTCCGTGGCGACTGGGATAAATTCAAAATGTGGGATATCGCCGTTAAAAACACAGAACCTACGGTTCGTGCTTACTCTATGGCCAGCTATCCTGCCGAAGGAGATATCATCATGTTGAACGTACGTATCGCTACGCCTCCGTTCGATCGCCAGAAAGGTGGTTGGGCTGATGTGCCTGCCGGTATCGGTTCTTCTTATATCTTCAACTTGAAACCGGGCGACAAGGTAATCATGTCGGGTCCTTACGGTGACTTCCATATTCACGATACAAAAGCAGAAATGCTTTATATCGGTGGTGGTGCGGGTATGGCTCCGTTACGTGCTCAGTTGCTTCACTTGTTCAATACATTGAAAACAACAGATCGTAAGGTTACTTACTGGTATGGTGCTCGTTCGAAAAACGAAATCTTCTATGAAGAAGATTTCCGTGCTATCGAGCGTGAATATCCAAACTTCAAGTTTAATATCGCATTGTCTGATCCACTTCCGGAAGATAACTGGACTGGTTACACAGGCTTTATCCACAATGTAATCTTGAATGAGTATCTGAAAGATCACGATGCTCCTGAAGATATCGAATACTACATGTGTGGTCCCGGCCCGATGGCAAAAGCGGTTGAAAAAATGCTTTGGGATTTGGGCGTTCCTCGCGAACAGCTTAACTACGACGATTTCGGTGCTTAATTAACACCGTTTCATTTTATAAAAATAGAGCTTGTCTGACGACACAATGTCAGACAAGCTTTTTTTATTATATACTCATATAATCAACCTCTTTAGTCATTGTGGTGTTTTTAGGAAAAACACTTGTTATGAATCCAAATGAAAACAAAGGTTGGTGGCTATCCTTTGCCCATACCCGGGGTATCAGCGCTAGTCGGAAAATGGATTTATTGATTCGTTTTGTTCATGGCGATCAATTGAGTTTGCCTGATGCTCTCGAAATGGTATACCGAGATGCCTCCGACCCATTTTTACTGACAGAAAAAGAGCGCGAAGCCATCGGGCGGATGTTGTTTGAAGGAAGTATGCGAGGCGCAGAAGCGCTTCATCTCGAACAAACGGGTGTGCAGCTCATTACCGTTATGGAACCTGCATATCCACCTATATTAAAACGATTGCTCAAAAAGAATGCTCCTGCGCTGTTGTATATGCGTGGTAATTCCCAATTACTGCAGCTTACCACATTGGGGGTAGAAGGAGTAAGAGATGCATCGCCGCTTTCGTTACGATTTACGGAAACGGTGATTCGAGGGGCTGTAGCCCGCGGTGAAACTATTGTGGCCGGAGTAATTAATCCGGTCGAAAAAAAGGCATTGGATACGGCTCTTGCCATAGGCGGAAATGCCGCCGTTATATTAGCTGAAGGGATAAACCTGTTCAAGATGCCCGAATATGAACGTTTCATTGCCGAAGGGCGCTTGGTTTTGGTGAGTGTTTTTCCGGCGAGCGAAGAGCGTACATTGCGCACTACCATGGATCGGAATATGCTTCTTTATGATTTCTGTACCCATGTATTTATGGCTCAGTCGAGCGCTATCGGGGGCAGTTGGGATGGGGCAGTCAATCGTCTTGCCAAGCAACCGCTTTATGTGCGTGTCGAATCGAGAGGTGAAGAGAATTTTAATAACCTTCTTATCGCTAACGGCGGGATTGCAGTGGATGAATATGGTGTGCCCGGAGATTTCGGGTCTTTGCAGGAATATATGCATGCATTACCCGATAATCCGGACCTTCCTTTTAATACGGAACATCCGCATACGGCGGCCGAATATGTTGCATTCCTGCGTAATCGGCTGGCTAAGATGCAAACACTTTGTTTGAGCGACTTTTTTAAAGAAAACCATTTGCCCGACCGAATCCGTTGGCAACTGGAAAATATCTTTAATTTTTCGCCGGATATAGAGAAGGTACGGGTAGGAAATAAAAATGTATATTCTTTCAAAGGAGCTATTCCGAAACAGGGAAGCTTATTTTGAAAGAATATACAAATAAAAGATATCCGATTTTTTCCTTCCGGAAGGATCGTTATTAATAACCTGGATTCTGAGTCAGATTTTTATTTAGGGCAAGCTGCGTGGATGGAATCGGATATATATTGTTTTTTGCCGGATCGAATGATATGCCTAATGCGGCAAATACCTTTTGAGCTTCTTCGGTACGTACCAAATCAAAGAAACGATCTTCTTCCATAGCCAGTTCCGCACGTCGTTCATCCCAGATGATCTGGTTGCTCAAAGAAGTAAGAGCCGGCATTTTAGCACGTGTACGCACTTCATTAATTGCATCAAGTGCACTCAATCCGGACGTGCCTGCAGATGCTCCGTTGAAAAGAGCTTCACAATACATCAATAACACATCCGCATAGCGAAGTATGCGTACGTTCTGATCAAACCCATATCCGTTATAAGCCCATTTATTCTCATATGAAGGTGTATATACTTTGCCATTATAAACAGGGTTGACACAACGGGATTTGATACTGTCACCTTCCGGTGTAAGCGTACCCCGATATAAAAGAGTGGTAGCCGGACGTACTTTTTCATTTCGGTCGCTATAGAACTTGATTAAATTGTCTGACGGAACGCATAGGCCAAAGCCTTGCATATTCCCCGGTTCATTACCACGCGGTCCTTGTTGGAAAGCATATTCCACAAAGGCTTTCAGTTCTTCACCTCCTGAGGTATTACCCAATGTAGAACACTGAATTTCAAAAATAGACTCTTTACTGTTCTTCCCTGCCAAACTGAAATAGGTTCTGAATGCCGGTAGCAGTTCAAATAAATTCGAACTGATTACCTTATCTGTTAAAACAGCAACTGAGTCCCATTGAGCCTGATAAGGTTGTCCTTCCGCTTTCAATACGGATGCAAGATACATATGTACTTTAGCCTTCAGAGCGGCCGCGGTATAAACGGTTGTACGGCCCGGATATTGATTATAAGAATAGGCGGTTGGTAAAACGGCCATGGCATCAACTAAGTCCTGTTGGATGAATTTGTAAATATCGAGTGTATTGCTTTGTGGTAATTTACTTAATTCATCAGCAGTATAGCTTTTATCAACAATAGGAACACGTCCGAATAAGCGTACCAAATTAAAGAATGCGTAAGCACGGATAAATTTGGCTTCTCCCTGATAAGCTTTCGCAGTCAGGCGATCTTTTTCAGTAGGAAGAGCTGTCATGAATTTATCCATTGATTCAATAGCGTAATTACTGGCACTGACAATATTGAAAGATGCGACCCAGATGTTGTTGAATAAGTAGTTTCCCGGATCAAACCGAATGGAATCTATATCCAGTATGGCCGGGGCATCCCATGAATCACTTCCCTTATCTGCGTTGTCACTTGCAACTTCAAACATACTGTAGTAAGGCATTGCAAATGCATCGTTATTGCGCATGCTGGCGTAGGCGGCGCTTAAAGGTAAAAACAAATTGTCAGCGTTACTGTAATCGATTCCGATTACCGGACTTGAATTCTCGGTTGGGATATCCAGGTAATCGTTGCATGAGAAGCTTAAAAGGCCTGCTAAAGCAAGTATACCCAAAATATATTTTTTCATATCAGGTTATTTTTGGTGTTAATATTAATAAGTAACGGAAAATCCAAAGGTCCAGATCGATTGCAATGGATATACGGTATTGTCAATTCCTGTTTCAATTGGAGAACCCCCAAACTGAGTAGTAAACCCATTGTAAGAGAATGCCATTACCGGATTTTGGGCGGTTACATACAGACGTAATTTTTGAATGAATGGAATCGTTCTGAACGTATAGCCTAACTGAATATTCTGGATAGTAAAATAAGATCCGTTTTCCACAAAGAAACTATTCGGTTTCTGAGTAATGCTTGCATTATAAGCAACTGTTGAAGGGTAGGAGTTGGTAGATCCTTTGCCCGTCCAGCGGTTTTTAAAGAAATTCTCGTCATAGTTACCGACCGGGAATACCGAACGATTCATTCGTTTCGCATTTAATATTTTATTCCCCAACTGAGAAGTGAACTGCATGCTGAAGTCCCAGTTCTTATATTCTACTCCCAGATTAGCCCCTAGAATCACTTTTGGAATAGGAGAGCCCAGGAAGGTGCGATCATCTTTCTCGGAAATCTGTCCATCGCCATTCAGGTCTGCATATTTCAAATATCCCGCTCTGACACCCGAATTGTAAATAGCCTGTGGTATCTCTTCATCAGTTTGATATACCCCTTCTACTTTATACCCGTAGAACGAACCTATCGGATGTCCTACTTTGGTAAGTGTGGCAAACGTTCCATTTATACTTGCTCCCGGAATATCGTCCTTGCCATTTAAAGCGAGTACACGGTTTTTGATAGTGGTAAGGTTAAAACCTGCGTTATATTTTAATCCATTTTCCAGTTTATCCGACCAGTTTATCGTTAATTCTATCCCCGAGTTTCTTACTTTACCATTATTTCCTAATATCTGTCCCTGGCCACCTCCGGCTGCCAGTGGAGTGAAGAAAACTACGTTGCGGGTTGTACGATTGTAATAGTCGAATTCCCCTGTCAATCTGTTTTCCAGAATTCCCCAATCTAATCCTAAGTCAAATTCGCTTACAGTTTCCCATTTCAGGTAATTTTGGAAAACGGTTTGAGCTCCTACGCCGTCATATAATTGATCTCCGAAAATAGCGGATGATCCGATACCGGTTTGTCCCAGAATTACAGCCGAGTTGGCCGGTACATTGTCGTTACCGAGCAAACCCCAGCTTCCGCGAATCTTCAGGTTGTTTAACCAGGTAATATCTTTCATAAACTCTTCGCTGGTAATGTTCCATCCTAATCCGATGGAAGGGAAGTAACCCCATTTGTCCTGGAATTTAGAACTTCCATCTGCACGGAATGTAAAGGCTGCCAGATAACGGTCGTCATAATTCCATGTGCCGCGAACGAAAAAGGATACACCCCGGTAAAGAGAACCTGCATCTTCGCTATAACGGTTCAATGGAGATCCCTGAGAAATATAAATAGACTCCGGTCCATAATCCGGAACCTTTTGAGCTCTACCACTTAATGATCGGAAATCTTCTACACGCGTGGATTGGCCTAATAATACGGTCATATTATTCTTGCCGAAAGTATCAGAATAGGTCAGTAAGTTATCTATAATTCGTGTTTCTACGTTACCAAAAGTTTTATTCAATGTAGATTCGGTAGAACCTTGTGTAGGACCCACATAAAACATCGGTGTATAGGCCTGACTGCGGTAATTACGACGATCAAGATTGTAAGAGAAACGATATTTCAGTTTATTCTTTATCAGATTCAGTTCGAGGAATGTTGATAATACCAGATTCATGTTTTTTTCTGTATTATCATTATAGTAAGCTACTGCTTTTGGATTACCGTACTCATTCGGAAATCCATAGATTTGAGGTGAGTTAAAATCTATTGGAAAAGCCTGCTTATTATCCGGATTATAAACTGAATAAACCGGCGGATTGATATAGGCTTGTTGGAAAGCTCCCAGGTTTGCATTGGCGAGCTGATTGACGGAATAAATCATATTTACACCTACTTTCAACCAATCAAAAACTTCCTGTTCGATGCGGGTGCGTAAATTGAAACGTTGATAATTATTGACAGCCGTCATAATACCATTCTTCCAAAAGTAGTTGGCTCCGAAAGAATAGTTGGTCTTGCCCGAAGCCCCCGAAATATCCAGGTTTGCAGCTGCCGTACCGGCATCGCGCGTAAGAACTTTATACCAATCGGTTGAGGTAGGGTATTGTCCCGGCGTTAATAATGATTGATTCTGAGATTGCAATACTTCATTTCTTAATGCTACATATTGGTCACGATCGGCCAAAGAAACTATTTTCTGAGGAGTTTGAGCACCCATATAAGCATCAAAAGTAATCGACGCTCGTTCTGTCGTACCTCGTTTGGTAGTAACAATTACAACTCCGTTTGCTGCTCGTACCCCGTAAATGGCTGCCGCCGATGCGTCTTTCAGAATAGTCAGATCCTGTATGTCTGACGAACTCAAAAAGTCGATATTATCAACGAATGCCCCGTCAACGACAAATAATGGATTCGCATAGTCACCGATCGAGCCGACACCACGAATTTTAATACTGGCGCCTCCTCCGGGTGCACCCGTGTTGGTGATTTGTACCCCCGCCACCTTACCTTGTAGGGCCTGTACCGGATTGGCTGTTACTTCTTGCGACAAACTTGCTCCCTTAATAGTGGTGATTGGAGCGGTTAAATCCCGTACTTTCTGCTGACCGTAACCAACGACTACGATTTCATCAAGTTGTTGATTATCGGGGTCGAGAGAAATCTGATAAGGGCCGACTCCTGCGATAGTAATCTCTTTGGCTATATAACCTACATAGCTAAATTCAACAACCGATCCGTTAGGAACACTTAAGGAGAAATTTCCATCATAATCGGTAACAGTACCATTTGTAGTGCCTTTCTGAATAACGGATGCACCAATAAGTGTTTCATCCATCACACCGTCTTTTACGGTACCGGTAATTGTAATGTTCTGTGCCGAAAGGAGACCTGTTGCACCTAACAGGGTCAACAAGCAAATCATTAGAACTCGTATTCGATTCATTGTGCTATAATTAAATGATTTATGTTTTTTAATTCAGAATTATATAAGATAGGCCAATAACTGTTTTTCATGGTATCTGATATTTAAATCCCAAACGGGTCAATCCATTTTGAATCTCCCGATTGCTCATAAACAGATTCCAGAGAAGTTTACTCCTGTAATTTTCAATCATAACGGCAATCGGTCCCTGGTCGATTGCCAGGTAACTGTGTACAACTTGTTGGCCTGCTACCATACCCAGATTATAGGCATCATAAAAGCCATATTTATTGAATAAGATTGGCCCCAGTTCATAATAGAAATAGCGGATCGCTTTCATACTTTGTTCGGGGGTATATACAATAGACGAAATTGCCGCTGTCGGAGAGACGGTGCCATTTTCATCATTCGTGCCGGGATGGTGAGAGGTATATCCTACAAGCGGATCGTCGGAAGAAGTAAATCCCCAGCTTTTATCACTTAATCCGACATGAAGTTTGGGATTATCGATAGCATATAGATAGTGTATCATGGCGTGAGCCGTGTTTCTCTCAAGATAATTTGCATATTTATCTTCCAAACCGTTCGGATTGAGCCCTAAAAAAGAATAATGAGTAAAGAATAACGGACCACCATACTCCATTCCTAACGGAAGTTTGATGTTGTAATAAGATTTTCCGTTGAAGAATACTTTAGAATCAGGATATCCCTTATGATAAACCTCCGGTTTGATAGGATAGGTGGGAGAGGAGGCTGCCAATACGTACGTAATCATGGTTTCGTCAAATCCCCGGATGGGATGATTCATTTTCCAGCCAAAGTTTTTCGACCAGTGCCAGTAAAGTGTTTCATCTTTACCCTGTGTGTACCAGTTCCATTCAACTTCTTCCCAGAGTGTCTGGATCCGGGAGGCCAGTTCTTTTGCCTGTGCGGAAGGTTGTTGCAATAACCATTGTTTTGCAGTTAATAATCCTTGTATTAAGAAGGCTGTCTCTACCAGGTCGCCTCCGTCATCATATTGGCTAAAACTAAAAGGTTCACCGGTCGCGGCATTATACCAATGTGCCCATGCTCCGTGAAATCGCTCTATACGTGCAAGAAAGTTTACGATATCTTGCAAATACGCGATAAGGATTGAATCACTAAAATAATTCCGTTCGGCTCCTGCAATCAGGGCCATAATGCCGAATCCGGTACCACCGGTTGTAACAATCGGTCCATCCCAGCTATTGCTTCGTTCGCGTGCCATCTTAGATATAGGCTCTGCATTATCAAAGAAATAACGGGTAGTGTATTGTTGCACCATATTGAGCAACTGATCGTCGGAGTAGTTTTTTGTAGTAGCACTTACCTCAAATTTTGCAGCATCGGAAGATAAGACATCCATCCCTTTTGGAATAACCCGATAATTCAATTGTTGAGGCTGGAGTGGCGTACTGACAAAGTCGAAAAAATAATCGCCGGAGGTTGTTCCCCGTAATGAATAGTTGTCGGAGCCTGCGGGAGCGGAATAAATGGTATACTCAAAACCGGGATGATTAGTCCAGTTTAACTCGACATGGGCAGCATATCCGGTTGCTTTCAGATTGGCAGGAACGACATACGCCCCTTGTGATATCGCTCCCATACCAATCATGATCATCCCTACAATTGAAATAATTCTATTTCTCATCATAATAATAAAATCAACATCTCATTCAACATCTCATTCAACATTCATCAGCTAAGCCCTATTTTAAAGTAAACCGGGTTACGAGTGCTTCATCCAGATTCCCTCCTACAAACAAATTGAAATCGCCGGGTTCCGGACCATATTGCATTTGCAGGTTATGGAAAGCAAACATTTCAGGTTTCAATGTGAAACTTACTTGTTTGCTTTCTCCCGCCTTAATCATTACTTTTTGAAAAGCGCATAAAAGGCGCATTGGCCGAGTTACACTGGCTACCAAATCATGGTAATATACTTGTACTACTTCCTCACCATCGTATTTACCGGTATTCGTTACGGTAACGGTTGCCGTAATTTCTTTAGCCATGCTTAGTTCGGTAGATGATAGTTTCAGATCCGAATAACTAAATTTCGTATAGCTTAAGCCGAACCCGAATTTATAAAGCGGACTGTTGGGCGAATCGATATAGCGTGATTTGTATTTGAAGTCCGGATCTTTCGGGTCTACCGGGCGCCCTGTGCTTTTTTCCCAATAGAAGATAGGTACTTGTCCAAGATTACGCGGGAAAGTCATCGGTAGTTTACCGGAAGGATTATAAAGCCCGAATAAAACATCATTTACAGCTTTTCCACCCATTGTACCCGGATACCATACCTCAAGAAGTGAAGATGCCAGTTCACTCTCTTTTTCAAGCGTGAGTGGTCGGCCGTTCATAAGCACTAAGATAATCGGCTTCTTTAATTGAGCTAATTTCATAAGGAGTTCCGTTTGTACCCCGGGTATTGAAAGATCGGTGCGACTGGCGGCTTCTCCTGTCCATTCCCAGTTTTCTCCCAAGACATAGACAATTTTGTCGGCGTTTGCAGCAACTCTGAGTGCTTCATCAAATCCGCCGCGATCATCCCCGATAGTTTTAGCACCCTCTGCGTACATTACGTTTTCTGCTCCATTATAAAGTTTTATTTCATCCAGAATGGTGGACATTTGTGCCCAATCTCCGGCAGCCTTCCATGATCCCAGCAAATCGCGTTGGCTATTGGCAAGTTCGCCGATTACAGCCAGGCGTTCTCCTTTTTTGAGTGGAAGGGTTTCTTTTTCATTTTTTAATAATACCATTGAGCGAACAGCTACATCATAGGCTGCCTGCAGATTTTCTTTACTATAAATCAGTTTTTTCTCATTCTCTTCATTCATGTATTTATATGGATCATCAAATAATCCCAACATAAACTTCACCCGCAAAATCCTGCGGCAGGCATCATCCACTAAACTCTCGCTTACGGCGCCGCTCTTTACCTGTTCGATCAGATATTTGTGGAATACGCCACCTTCCATATCCATGTCGATACCGGCCTGAATGGCTTGGATTCCAGCAACCGAATCATTCGGAGCGGTACCGTGCATTACGATTTCAGGTATACCGGTATAATCGGTTACGACAAATCCCTCAAAACCCAATTGGGTTCGTAGTAAATCAGTTTGTAAATATTTACTGGAAGTAGCAGGGACGAAGTCGAAATCATTGAACGACGCCATTACACTCATGGCTCCCTGGTTGATACCTGCGATATATGGAGGTAAATAAAAATCAAGAAACATCCGTTGCGACATATCTACCATATTATAGTCACGCCCGGCATAGGGCGCTCCATATGCGGCAAAATGCTTCACACAAGCTAAAATGGTAAAAGGATCTGCTAGGTTATTATCTTTTCCCTGAAATCCCCGCACTCTGGCCTGGGCAATGCATGAGCCCAGATAAGGGTCCTCACCGGCCCCTTCTGAAACGCGTCCCCAACGAGGCTCTACCGATATATCACACATCGGAGCGAAAGTCCAGTTTATACCGGATGCGGCAGCTTCGATAGCCGAAACGCGGGCGCTTTTTTCAATAGCTTCCATGTCCCACGACGAAGCTTCGCCAAGTGAAAGCGGAAAAATGGTTTTATGGCCGTGGATTACATCATATCCGAATAACAACGGAATCTTACGTGGACTTTGTTCTACTGCAATTTGTTGTAGTTTACGCGTATATGCAACCGTATGAGCGTTGAATACATTGCCGACCATACCGGTTTTTATATCGTCAAGGCTATTCTGATTCATTACGGGGCCTGTTACATCCCAATGGCTTGTAAATAGAACCAACTGCCCCACCTTATCAGAAAGACTCATCAATTTCATGAGTGAATCAACACGTGCATCTACTGCAAACGGGCTCTCTTTTCCCTGCTGATTTTTATTACTCGTACAACTCGAGCCGATTAAAATCAGAATTATCAGATTCAATGTCCAAAATATCTTTCTCATTGTATCATTCTATTTATTTAATGATGGTTTAATGGATAACAACCTCTTATCTGATTTGGTTTAAAAGATTACATCAGAATATTTATTTGCGTAAAAACAAAAAAGAAGCTACTCACTCGTAGCTTCTTTTTTATAATTTACATTAATCAAAACAGTCAAAACAGATTTTTATCCGAAAGAATTATTTAATACAGATATTGTCCATTCAAATCATACCGGATTTCAATCTCTTTACCGTTATCACCCTCTAATTCTACTTTATAATATAGATTTTTATGTTCTACTTTTTCAATACGGTATTTACCAAAATCATTTTTCAGGCTGGTAAGCATCTGTCCCGGTAACATTTGTAAATGGTTTAATGTCAATCCCCTGTCATTTTCTATTTCTTTAAAATAACCGTCGCGTCCAAACTCTAAATCTGTCCCATCTGAAAATTCAACCTCAGCCTTACGATTCCCATCTATTGTAATGTAATCGATGGTCAGTTTCGTAAGATATTTGGTGATAAACTCTTGCGACATGGCCGGAAGATCGCTGAATTTTGCATTTCTTATCTTTTTGCCCTGCATCTCTTCGGCGAATGTGAAATTGAATAGTAATAACGCCACCATTAATAGTCCGATCTTTTTCATAGCAATCTTTTTTAAAAGGAGATCGATATAGCATGTAATAAGTCTATGAATCTCCGGTTATAAATCAATGAAGAAACAACTCATCAATGCTTTTTGTTTGATCGTCCCAAACAGATATTCGTGTCTGTTATTTTACCGGTAAATAACCCAGTTGGCGAATCACTTCCTGACCGCGCGAAGATGCGATAAACTGCAGAAAAGGCTCGATTTTGGTTGAGTCTTGTGGCAGGTAATAGTAGTAAAGCGGGCGTACAATCGGATATTTTCCTGTTTCCGCATTTTCTTTGTTGGGCAAATAATATTGCTTGTTACCTTCAAAAGAGATTGCAATGGGCTTTAAATGATCAATATAAGAGATGCCAACATATCCGATGGCGCCGGGTGTCTGGCGTATCGATTCGATAATGGATCCTGTAGCCGGCATACTCAGCGCCGAAGGGGCAAAATTGTGTCGTAACAATACTTTTTGTAAGAAAAAATCATACGTGCCCGAGCTTGATTCACGTGTATATACAATGATTTTCTGATTTTTTCCACCGACTTGTTTCCAGTTTGTAATCTTCCCTCTGAAAATGTCCTCCAATTGTTTGCGTGTCAATTTGCCTACCGGATTTGCCGGATTGACTACTACGGCCAGCGCGTCATAGGCAATGATTGTTTCGATCGGCTTTTTATTGGAAAGGCGCAATCTTTCTGCTTCTTCCGGTTTTATGGCACGAGAACTCATGGCTATTTCGGTGTTACCTTCTTCAAGGGCGGCAATCCCGACTCCGCTTCCTCCTCCTGTTACCGAAACTGTACTGTTCGGATTCAATTCGCGATATACTTCTGCTAAACGTTGGGTTAGAGGTAGGGTTGTATCGCTCCCTTTTATTCGTTGAGCCATAAGAATGTAGGGAGTGAAAAACAAGAGAATGAATATTCTGCTTTTTAAAAACATAATCTTATCATTGTTCGTTTCTATACTATCGAACAAATTAAATAAATAATCGTTTACCTTATTTTTATTTTGGCAAAATAAAAATGGGTTATATAAATTGTATTGGTTTTGTAATAAGGATTACATATATTATACTTTAATTTGATGACATCTTAACGAATGATTCAGAAACTGATTTTATTGATTTAAATGATTCTATAAAGAGGTGTTATGATACAATGTAAATTAATCCTGAAGCGGATTTTAGAACGAATGATTCGCTTACTGATTACAGGGAGTGGTTATGTTACTAGTCTGGCTATTCTATTGATTATTTTATTCCTTTTTCGTGATAGTCTGAAACTGTTCCAGCAACCGGTTGTAGAATCAAGCTATGAACTGGTCGTAAGTGAGAATAATCCGGTACGGAAATTATCACCTGAGCAGGTAATGCAAATTTTCGATACGGATATAACGAACTGGCAGCAGGTCGGAGGACCGGACATTCCGATAAAGGTCTTCCGTTTTACAGACCTTACAGAAGACTATCCTCACCCCGTACCACTTACGTCCGCTCAAATTACGGATTCGCTTTCCGCCCTGTTCCAATCCGAACCCGGCATTATTTGTTTTCTGCCGCGTAAACAAGAATTACCTCCCGATGCCTACATTCTCAATTTAGGCGATGTCTCTCCCGAACAATTTTTTGCCGGTAAATACTGGTATCCTACCATTACTCCCGTTTCTCAGTATGGATTGCTCCCTTTGCTTTTGGGCACCCTTTGGGTAAGTATAGGCGCTATAGTTTTTGCGTTGCCTTTTAGTCTTGCGGTAGCTATTTATATGGCTGAACTTGCCGATAAGCGATTACGTGCCTGGTTGAAACCAATTATAGAACTTTTGGCAGGGATTCCTTCTGTTGTGTATGGCTTTTTCGGGTTAGTCGTAATTGTTCCTGCATTACAGAATATCTTTCATTTACCGGTAGGCCAGACTGCCTTGGCCGGAAGCTTGGTTTTAGGAATCATGGCGCTTCCCACAATAATAACAGTTGCCGAAGATGCGCTTCGTACAACGCCTCGAGCAATGAAAGAAGCCAGTATGGCCTTGGGGGCAACGCATTGGCAAACCATTCGGAATGTTACGATTCCCTATGCCAAATCCGGAATTGCATCAGCGATCGTACTTGGAATCGGACGCGCGATTGGCGAGACAATGGCGGTATTGATGGTAACCGGAAATGCCGCGGTAATTCCACATACCTTTTTAGAACCGGTACGTACCATCCCTGCCACGATTGCAGCCGAACTGGGCGAAGCTGCCGTTGGCAGCTCCCATTATGAAGCGCTTTTTGCGTTAGGAGCTGTTTTGTTTATGATCACATTAGGGATCAGTATTGCTGTAGAACATATCAGTAAAAATAAATATTGAATATGAGTATATTATCGAGCACCGAATATCAACGGATCGAGCGTCGGAAACGAGCTTCACAACGGATAATGTTTTTTATTTTCAGATTATTGAGCTGGACCGTAGTCGTAATCCTGTTGGCTATTTTAGGTTTTATCATTAAAAATGGCGCAGGGGTATTAAATTGGGAGTTTCTGACTCAGCCTCCTTCCGCAGGAATGACAGCCGGTGGAATTTTTCCTGCTTTGGTAGGCACGCTCTATTTGGTAGCCGGTAGCATGCTTTTTAGTCTGCCATTAGGTATTCTTTCCGGAATTTACATGAACGAATATGCACGCAACGGTCACCTAATCCGCTTTATCCGCATTATGACCAATAACCTGAGTGGAGTTCCCTCTGTTGTATTCGGAATTTTCGGATTAGCGCTGTTTGTAAACTGGTTTGGTTGGGGCGATTCGTTATTGGCCGGCGCATGTACATTAGGTTTATTGATTTTACCCGTTATTATACGTGTAACCGAAGAAGCGCTTAAAAGTATCGATAATTCGTATCGGGAAGGGAGCCGGGCCTTAGGGGCAACAAAACTTCAAACGATTTATCGGGTTTTATTACCAATGGCTTTCCCGAATATCATTACGGGAGTTATTCTTGCAATAGGACGTGTAGCCGGTGAAACAGCACCTATCCTTTTTACCGCGGCTGCTTTTTATCTGCCCAATCTACCAAATTCCATTTTTGATCAGGTAATGGCACTGCCATATCATTTATATGTAATTGCGGTTAGCGGAAGTGATCTGGAAGCCACGCTTCCAATGGCTTATGGTACTGCTTTGGTGCTGATTTTATTAGTGTTAGTGCTGAATTTGGCGGCAAATCTGATTCGGCGATATTTTGAACGTAAATATGAAAAATAAATAATGGGAAAAGAACAAAAACCGATTATTGATGCGCATCATGTCAATTTCTTTTACGGCGATTTTCAGGCATTACGCGACATAACGATGGCAATTGATCAGAAAGACGTGGTCGCGCTAATCGGACCATCCGGATGTGGAAAGTCAACTTTTTTGCGCACGCTCAACCGGATGAATGATCTGATTGAAGGTACCCGTGTGACAGGCGAAATATTGTTTAATGGGCAGAATATTTATGCCTCCAACGTCGAGGTCGATGAACTTCGGAAGCAGATCGGAATGGTATTCCAACGGCCGAATCCCTTTCCCCAGTCGATTTTTGAAAATGTTGCTTACGGATTGCGGGTGAATGGTATCCGCGATAAGCAGTACATTGAGCAAACTGTTGAAGAAGCGTTGCGGGGTGCGGCTTTATGGGATGAGGTAAAAGACAAACTGAAAAAATCGGCATTCCGTTTATCGGGTGGTCAGCAACAACGTTTATGCATTGCCCGCGCCATGGCTGTCAAACCGGATGTGCTTTTGATGGATGAACCTGCTTCGGCATTGGACCCTATCTCTACGGCAAAAGTAGAAGACTTGATTTATGAAATGCGTGAACAGTATACCATTGTAATCGTAACCCATAATATGCAACAGGCTGCTCGCGTCAGCAATAAAACAGCCTACTTCTATATGGGTGAGCTTATCGAATATGCAGATACACGTAAGTTATTTACAAATCCTGAAAAAGAATCGACGCAGAACTATATCACCGGCCGTTTCGGATAAACAGAAGTATTAAAAAATAATAGAGAAATGAAGTATATCGAACAAGAACTGCTGCACCTGAAGAATAAAGTGGTGGATATGTGGGATCTTACGTTCTCACAGGTAGAAAAGGCCGGCGAAGCCCTTTTGATGGGTGATTTGGTAATCGCGAAAGAGGTAACCATGCGCGAACGGATTGTCAATGCCGTCGATTTGAAAATCGACAGTGAATGTGAGAATATCATAGCGCTCTATGCTCCCGTAGCCATTGATTTACGTTTTGTATTAGCCATGATGCGCATATCCAATGATTTGGAGCGTATCGCCGATTTTTGTGAAGCGATCGCACTTTACGTACTCAAAAACGAACCCGGAAAACCTCAAAAAGATTTGATGGAAATCATTCATTTGAAAGAGATGATCGATGTCGTAAAGCAAATGCTCGAAAGCGGACGCAAAGCCCTTGAAGAAGAAAGTTCATTCGAGGCAATCCGTGTATTTGATATGGATCAACAAGTGGATGAGTATAATATTCAATCCGTCGATTTATTGGCCGGATATTTGAAAACCCACCCCGATAGCGGCAAAGACTGTCTGTTATTATACGGAGTAGTGCGTCGTCTGGAGCGACTGGGTGATCATTGTACCAACCTTGCGGAAGAATTGATTTTTTATCTCGATGCCAAAGTATTGAAACATAAAGATAAAACCTGATTTAAAAACAGAAAGCGGAGGCTCATTTTACCTCCGCTTTCTGTTTTTATTATTTCTTATTCATCTTGCGACTGATCCGGTTTTGGCAATAAATTCGGATTGACCTTATGCCAGCGATCAACAGGAGGAATGATACCCATCGAAATTACTTCGTCGCGCAATTGGCAAAGATGTTTATAGCTTGTTTCGAGCGCTTCCATCTCTTCGCGGTTACCGGTCGGGATGGTATAATGAACGCCACTCTTATCCACGGTTGTTTCCACACCCATTACGATATGGCTGAATTGCGGAGTATCCACATAGCAACCCACAGGATATTCGAATGCTTCGCCACCCATAGCTGCCCGCATCATCGAAACAGATAGGTAAGCCGGGCTTTGGAAAGATGACCGTCCGCGCAAGTCGATAATCCGTTTGCCGCCGCCCATCACTTTTTTCTTAATCTCTTCCCACTCTTCTTTCGGTAATTGAGGAGTACCGATGATATCTTTCAGCGGAGTTCCTCCTATCAACGTCTGACTGCCAAATACAGCCATCTGTTCGCCATGTCCGCCATAAGTACGAGGTAATTTGATTTCGTCAGGTGGTAAGTTAAGAGCTTGCGCCAATGCCACTTTCAGGCGAGTGCTGTCGAGTGCGGCCAGTGTGCATAGGTGCGACGGTGCCAATCCCGAATAAATCAATGTTACCAAACCGGTGATATCGGCCGGATTGAAAACAATCACACACATTTTCAGATCCGGACAGTATGCTTTGATATACTCACCCAATTGACGGGCGATTTCGGCATTTCCTTTCAGTAGATCTTCACGGGTCATACCGGCTTTTCGTGGAGCTCCTCCCGATGAAATAATATAGCGAGCCCCATGAAACGCTTTTTCAGGATCCGAAGTCCAAGTCAGATTAATACCTTTGAATCCACTTTGATACATCTCTTCGGCCGTACCTTCCAAGGCTGGTTCGTATGGGTCGTAAGCACAAATATTCGGCGTCAGCCCCATCATAATAGCAGTCTGCACCATATTTGAACCGATCATTCCGGCTGCGCCGACAATCACCAGTTTGTCTTGAGTGAGAAAATTCATCTGTATATTGTTTTAGGTGTTAGTAATTTTAGAATATAACAGTTGAATGGGGCAGAGGGTTGTGGAAATGAGGAAAATAAAACGGAATCACCTCACCGCAATAACGGAAATTCAGGAACGGGAGGTCCGATTGTCGGATTATTCGATCTTTTGTTGCGTTTTTGGATGATGATATCCTTTATTATCGGTCCGATATCAATCCCTATTTTCGTGTCTTTATTGATTCGGTAATAGGGGATTACTACCGGATACAAATTCCATTGGCGCGAATAAGAATCGTAGTAGCGGTTTGCCCCCAGCTCGATGCCCCAATGGTCTGTTATTTCGTATGAAAAAGAGGCTCCGAAATTGTAATTCTGAAAGGCATATTGCGGCATAATCGAATAACCTCCGAAAACGTGCATACTGAGTTTATCGGCAAGACGGTAATTCACCCTTGCATTTGTTCCGATCGTTTGGTTGAATCGAAACGGAGCTGATAATTTCTGCGTATATAATTGAAGTTCCCAGTATAGCTTTTCATTGACCGTATGGATATAGGCGAGGGTTGCCGAATTGAACTGGCCGATTCCTATGAGGTTTTCCTGACGGCCGGATCCGAATAACATTTCATTTTCAAAACTGAAGATCGGGCCGCTCACCTGAAATTCGTTTTTATGAATGATTGCCTGTTCCTGAAAGAATACGGCCGGATATACCGCACGCGGGATATACTTAAATGAGGTAACATCTTTTTCGGAGCTCGCCGGGGGCAAAATCGGTTGTACCTGGAATGTAGGGACTTCTGACTTCGATGAACGAAAATCCATTTCCGGTTTAAGCATATTGCCGGCAGGAAGTATGGTGTCGATACGTATCGAAGTTTCCTGTGCAAGAACAGTCGGAGTGAGCAGGCATAATCCGCACCCGATTATAAATTTAAGAGAGCTGTTTCTTTCGGCAAGATGCTTCTGTATCATTATAGTGTTGTTTTACAGGTAGCTAAGTTGTATAAATGTATAAATTATATCTTTAAAAACCTAATTTGCTTCTTTTTTAAACAATTCCGAAGGTGAGCGGTAGAAGCACCGGGTTTCCAATTTCTCCGAACTATTTAAATCTTTTGTTTAAATTTGTTGCACTTCAGTACAATTTTCACGAATGCAAATGTGGGTACTTGTTCTGTTATGGCAAGTTGCTGCAAAATATAATAATACCAACTCGATAAAATGCTAGGAAAGAAGATTTCATTATTATGCTTGTTTTTAGTGGTGGCCTTTAGTACGATCCACGCCCGAATATCCGAAAAAATCAATGACAGCTGGCGGTTTGTCTTAGGCGACTTCGCAGACGCAAAAAATGTAAACTATTCCGACCGTTCATGGCGGTTACTTAACCTGCCCCACGATTGGGCATTCGAAAAAGGATTCTCAAAAGAGGGAGCCCAATCGGATAAAGGCGGATATGCCTCCGGTGGGATCGGATGGTATCGTAAAACCCTCCGCTTCTCTGAAAAAGAGCTTGATCAGCAGGTTATCTATATCGATTTTGATGCGGTATATATGAATAGCGATGTATGGATCAATGGGATTCACCTAGGTAAACGGCCGTATGGTTATGTAAGTTTTCGGTATGACCTTACTCCCCATTTAAAGGCGGGCGACAATGTGATTGCCGTCCGGGTGGATAATTCGTTAGAACCAAGTGCCCGATGGTATCACGGATGTGGTATTTATGGCAACGTGCATCTTACAAAAGTGAATCCGGTTCATTTTGAACAGTGGGGGCATCAGGTGACGACCTCTCTTACCGCCGATTCGCAAGCCGAAGTACGCGTTACTTCGCGCATAGCAGGTGAGCCTGCTGCCAACACTACGATCGAATATGCTCTTTATAACGCAAAAGGAAAACGGGTAGCCCTTGCAAAAACCGATGGCCGGACGCCCTCTGCTCTTTTGCCGGTTACCGCTCCGCAGCTATGGAGTGTGGAATCGCCTTATCTTTATACGCTTCAAATAAAACTTTATGAAGCCGGAAAGCTGGTCGATAATGAATCGCTACGCGTAGGTGTGCGCCAAATCGAATGGAACGAGCATACCGGATTCTGGATGAATGGTAAGAACATAAAGCTCAACGGTGTATGTGAGCACCTCGAAGGGGGACCGATTGGTGCGGCATGGACCGAAAAAATGATGCGCTGGAAGCTTTCGTTGCTCAAAGAAATGGGGTGCAATGCGATCCGTACCGCTCATAATCCGCAATTACCTGTTTTTTATGATCTGTGTGATGAAATGGGACTTATGGTGATGGATGAGGCTTTCGACGGATGGCAGCGTAAGGCGGACCATGATTACGGTCGTTACGCATTCCCCGAGTGGTGGGAACGTGATTTGCGCGCCATGATTCGGCGTGATCGAAACCATCCGAGCGTTGTCATATATAGCATCGGTAATGAAACAGACGGGAAAATCGGAAAAGAACTGGTGCGCGTATGCCATGAAGAAGACAGCACGCGATTGGTTACTTCAGGTACCGCCTCGACTCACTTTATGGATATACGGGGAATAAACGGCGACAGCGAAAAGCAGTCTTTTTTTAAAAACTATAAATCGGATGGACGCCCCTTTATCGGCACCGAAACTCCCCATACATGGCAGGTAAGAGGTTTTTACCGTACTCAGACATGGTATCGCGACGGATTCCCGAATAAAAATCAGGATCCGTTTACCATCAAAGACCTTACTCCGAAAGAGATTTTCGGCTATGACTGGACTTCTCCCGAAAACAAGGCGAATGCCAAGCAACAATTTAACTCATCTTACGATAATGCCACCGTACGTATCACGGCACGCCATAACATCGCATTCTTAAGAGACTTGCCATGGTATTCGGGCCATTTCCGTTGGACCGGGTTTGATTATCTGGGTGAAGCCGGCTATGTGCATGGCGGATGGCCGTTCAGGGCTTTTATGGGAGGTGTAATTGATCTGGCCGGTTTTGAGAAAGACCATTATTTTTTGTATCAGAGCCAATGGCGGAAAGACAAGGATATGGTGCATGTATTGCCTCATTGGACGCATCCTGATATGACCGTGGGAACGCTTATTCCTGTATGGGCTTATACGACAGGCGACGAGGCTGAATTATTTCTGAACGGAAAATCATATGGTCGCAGGCAAAATGGTGAAAAATGGGATCAGATGCAGTGTGAATGGATGGTGCCTTGGACGCCCGGTCAGATAGAGGTAGTTGCCTACCGCAATAACCGCGAAATAGCCCGTACGCAACATATTACCGCACAAGCCCCTGCTCTCATCGCTTTGGAAACGAATACCCGCAAACTCCGCCCGGACGCAACCGATATGGCCATCGTTACGCTCCGGATGCAGGACGCGATGGGAAATTTCCACCCGTTTGGAGAAAACCGTATTTTTATCCATCTGTCGGACAATGGGTTTATCCAATCGCTCGAAAGTGGAAATCCGGTGGATACAGATACCAATTGGAATGCAGCCTCAATGCGTCCGTTTTACGGGTTGTTGCGCGCTTTTGTAACCTCCGGGCAGCCGGGCGACGTAATGCTTACTGCGGGGGCGATTTGTGGCGACAAGTCTTTGATGCAGTCGGATACGGTTTCAATCGATGTGAAACAAATTGCTTTGCGTGGCAAAAACAAGTCGGCTAAGTTTAAAATTTATTATTCGGTAAACGGCAACAAGCCCAATATGGAATATACCCGCCCATTTAAAGTAACTCCGGGTACGGAAGTGAAAGCAGCTGTATATGATGAAAACGGACGGCAGCTATTGGACATGAAAGAGTCGTTTGGCGATGGTTCCGGTATTTATTGGGGTACTCCCGGAGGGGAGACTGAGGAGTCGGTAAATCGCCATCAGGCGGAGAATGCCAAATTAACCGGTGCCTCGATCCAAACAGAAGGAGCGTTGAAATATGTAAATGTTGCGCCGCAAGGGTCGATTGAATGGTATCAGGAAAATGATGGCGACGAATATAAAACCATCCTAAACCTGCTGTCGAAGGGGACGACCGCTACAACCGGTCTTGAGTTATGGGTCAATGGTGTGCCGGCGAACTTCCTTGCTCAGCCTGTCATGTCCGGCAACGGTTGGTTAAAACAGCGTAGCGAAGTGAAAATTCAGCGGGGTGCCAATATTCTTATTTTAAAGAATACTTCTGAAAAGGATCTGTTGGTTGATTGGATTGAATTTGAAAAATAAAAAGGGGGTATAAGCTTAGGTTTTACTTAATATAATTTTGATATAAGCTGACACTGGATATAGAATAAGTCGGTAAAGAGAAAAGATTAATATCCGAAAGGTAAGCACCTTGGGATTTTTGTGTTGCAATAAGATACGGTATCTGGAACTGTAATAATAATAATA
>JAVVPN010000045.1:0-1698 GCA_036655755.1 Bacteroidales bacterium
CTCAACTTTAGGTGAGTTATGGCGATTTCATTTTGTATATTCCTTAGGTATTTAATCTATAAGTGAACTTTGTCAATTTTATTTTTCCACTTGTTTAATAATTCGTTCAATATAAACTGCCGATTCTGGATATAACTCTATCTCTTTTTTGAAGAAAGCTATCCCCTCTTCTTTTTTACCTGCCATTACTAATAAATATCCCTTTTCAGCACAAATACCCGGCGGAACCATTAATCGGATACCCCTTTGTTTTCGAATTATCTTATCATACTCAGCTAATAGCTGTTCGAGTGATTCGGGTGTTTGTTTTTTCTCATATTTGTAGGTCTTATCTGCATAATCATACCATGAATATAAGTTTTGAGTGGTTGTACAAGCTGTAAAAAGTAATAGAGTCAAGGCATAAAATAACTTCATCATGGTAATATAACTTTCTTAGTTTGTTGCGGAGATAAAAATATTTTTTGGTTATAAATCACCTTATTGTCATACATCACTTTCAAAGTCCACTGACCGGAAGCAATCTGATAAGTAGGAGCTTTTATATCAAAATCCTTTTGTCGCACAACATTGGCATTAAAAGAGGCTTTATCTTTATCCAGTGTAACATGTACTGTTTTATCGGCATATTGACCATCAGAGACAAAGACAAGATAGCCTTGGTCCGGTAATCCCATGACCGTAGATTTCGGAACAGAACATGAGGTTAAGAAAGCGAGAAATAAAAATAATATTTTGAATATTGTTTTCATAAAGATTGCTGTATATAATAGTTTTGTAACTCGTTATTATGTATATTCTCTTTCCCTTGCATAATCTCAAGTATAGAGTATTCCGTTTCAGCCGTATCACCTCCGCACATTAGCACCTTTACCCTACCAATTTCTTTTCCTGGAAGTTCAATCATAGCGCCGGTTTGTGGATTTTTGACAGTTTTGCCCTTTCGCATTACCAAAAACTTATCACCGGCTTCAATCCCCTGACTTGCACCTCCTGCCATTATGACATTATCCTCATCCACAGAAAGCAAATAAGATTTCCATGGTTTATCAGTACATTTGTTAATGATATTTTCTACAAGCTGACTAATTGCTCCTGAAATAGCTTTATCACTCAATGTCGCATCAAAGTCGGCTTTGCCTCCTAAACCCAACGTAGTTTTTGTTGTTTGTTCTGCCTCACCTTTAGCTTCATCCGAATAAATAATAAGTCCAGTTGAGACATCTACCAATCTTATGCTAACAGCAGCCTCTACGATCTGACTCTTAGATGATGAAAAGACTTTGCTTTGTCCGATGTTTTTACGCCCATATTCAGTAATCGAACCGATTATTAAATAGTCAGCATCAATTGACTGAATAGCAGTATCTTTTTTTGCTGCCTCTGCTAATAGCAGATTAAGATCATTACGTTCTAATAATAGGAATTTATTCGTTGCAGCTAATTTCGCCGATAAAATATCTAATGCTTGTTTCCCCATCGGGTCATTTTCTTTATCATAGAATAGCCCTTTCGCATATAATGTTTCATTTGAGAAACGAGCTATTGCAACTTTTCGCTTTAATACTTTTGCTTCATTCTCGATAGGCGAAGCAACTTCTTGCGTTTGAATCAAAATAGGATTTTTTTGACTAAATAAGACTGGAGTCCCCAGCATCATTAAATATACGGCCAAAGATGTTTTTTTGCTCATTGTAA
>JAVVPN010000045.1:1798-24661 GCA_036655755.1 Bacteroidales bacterium
TAAACCATTTTAAAGTTGTAATGTTGATTTTAATAAAGAGATATCCTATGAAGAAAATATTACTCTTTATTTATTGTGTACTTTTTACAGTAAATATTTTAGGTGAAGAAAAAAAAGAGAATCCTTTCAGATTTAAGCCGGGTGGAGCTTTACGATTCAGCTATAATTACTCCGATTGGAAACCGGGTCATCGGGACAGAGGTGGTGATTTCGGATACGATGTACTTATACTTAAATTCGATGCTTCCTGGAAAAACATCCTGATGGCTGCCGATTATCGATTTTACAGTGGCGACTATGGAGGTGGAATGTTAAAATATGGTTGGATCGGATATCAATTCAATGATAAACAACATATTGAACTAGGGCTTACCCGCCAGCCATTTGGTATTCAACCCTATGGAGCTCATAATTTCTTCTTTCAGCTTGCCTATTATGTCGGACTGGAAGACGATTCGGATATGGGACTGAAGTATGTTTTTGAAGGAAGGAAATGGGATTTTGCACTCGCTTTCTATAAAAATGCAGATGAGTTGCTGTTTGGCGATAAAACCGAAACCAGTAATGATCGTTACGGATATGATATTGCCGGAAGAAATAAAGAAATTAATCAGGTTAACGGTTATATGAACTATAAATTCGGAGGTAATGTACGCCAGCGTATCGGTGCTTCCGGTTTGTTTGGCGGAATCTATAATCTGGATACGCGTAAAACTGGCTCTCATTTTGCTTTTGCTATTCATCATGAATTATACTGGAAAGGATTAAGTCTGAAAACACAAATAGCTACTTATGCGATGTATCCTAAAAATAAAGAAGGTGAACCGGATGATGTAATCTCTATGACAGCCTATGGAGCTCCATATAAAATAGCGGCAAAAGGGAATTTATATCAGATTGGCGGAGGATGGACATTCCCGGTTAAATGGGGTCCAATCAGTGCTGTTCAGCTATATACTGATTTCGGCTGGCTTCAAAAATGGAATAAGGCATTTAAAGACAGTTACCAGCTCGTGCCGGGTTGCCTCATCACGGCAGGCCCGGTATATACTTATATCGATTATGTAATGGGCAAAAGGCACGCATGGCTGGGACCTGACTGGAATAGTTTTGCCGGTGAGAATGAAAGTAATCAATGGCATGCGCGTCTGAATTTAAATGTCGGATATTATTTCTGAATCAAATATGTTGAAACAACTATTCTCTCTTTATTATGAACGGCGGGATTTTTTCCTTCAATTAACACTTGAACATCTTTGGATTTCCGGCATATCCATGATCATGGCAGCAATAATAGGATTACTGCTTGGCCTTTGGATAAGTCAATACAAACGATTGAGTCCTTATGTATTGGGCGCAACCAATTTCATCTATACAATTCCCTCGATTGCATTATTTGGCTTTCTGATACCGATTTCGGGTATTGGCGATCCGACGGCGATTATAGCCCTTACTATCTACGCCCTTCTACCAATGGTTCGCAATACATACACGGGGATAACCGGAATCGATGCCGAAATTATCGAAGCGGCAACTGCCATGGGTAGTACACGTTGGCAATTATTGACACGTATTAAACTACCCCTCGCCTTTCCGGTTATTCTAACTGGACTGCGGACAATGGTAGTTATGACAATCGCTCTTACCGGTATTGCGGCTTTTATTGGAGCAGGTGGATTAGGAGTAGCTATTTACCGCGGCATAACGACCAATAATATTACGCTTACGATAGCCGGAAGCTTACTTATTGCATTACTCGCTTTAGTGTGCGATTGGTTATTAGGCCGTTATGAACTATTTATACAAAAAAAGAGGCACTTGCTTCCGAAAAAGTAGTTACAAATGTGAATAAAATAAATAAAATGACACGAATTGGCACTTTTCTTATTCTAATGATACTCCTTACCGGGGGATGTAATCATTCAAAAAAAACGATTCGAATCGCTACAAAACCAATGACAGAACAGTTTATTCTTGGCGAAATGCTTGGGTTACTGATTGAAGAGAATACCGATTTGAAAGTTGAAATAACAAAAGGAATAGGTGGAGGAACCTCTAATATCCATCCTGCACTTATGCAGGGTAATTTTGATTTATATCCGGAATATACGGGTACTGCGTGGCAAGTAATATTGAAAAAAGATTCGCTCCTCCCCCCAGACCAATTGTGGAAAGAGGTAGAAAAAATATATCGGGATTCTCTACATCTGATCTGGACTGGGCTTTATGGTTTTAATAATACATATGGATTAGGAGTTTCTCAATCGCTTGCTCAACAATATGGATTAGAAAAAATTTCAGATTTAGCGCGTTATCCCGATCAATTTACATTTGGCGCCGAATATGACTTCTTTGAGATCCATAAAGGATATGATGCGTTGTGTGAGGCATATGGACTGAAGTTTAAGAAAACCACAGATATGGATATCGGGCTTAAATATGAAGCGATGAAAGCTAACAAGGTGGATGTTTTAAATGTATTTACAACTGATGGACAACTAGAAGACGCAAATCTGAAAGTATTAAAAGACGATAAACATTTTTTTCCATCTTATTATTGTGGAACCATAGTGCGTGAACAAACACTTAATAAGTACCCGGAATTACTACCGGCATTAAAAAAAATGGATGGTATCCTGAATGACAGTATTATGGTGCATCTTAATTATGAAGTAGATTTACAGGGAAAATCAGAACGACAGGTTGCCGCTGATTTTTTGAAATCTAAAGGATTATTGAATAAAGAAAAAACATATGGTAACTGATCCAATTATTCGATTCAAAGAGGTATGGAAAGGCTATGGAGATCAGACTGTTTTACAGAATCTGTCGCTGGATATAAATAAAGGGGAATTCCTGACAATTATAGGAGGTTCGGGCTCAGGGAAAACGACTTTACTTAAACTAGTTAATGGATTGTTATTTCCAGACCGTGGAGAGATAGAAGTGGAAGGAGTAAAGATATGTCAAACCAATCTAATTCATTTACGCCGACGTATTGGGTATGCAATACAGAATATCGGATTATTCCCTCACCTTACCATTCGGAAAAATATCGCTTACGTGCTTTCCCTATATTCAAAGCAACCAAAACAGATCAATGAACAGGTAGAACGACTTATGCGAATGCTTGAATTAGACGAGAAATTACTTGATCGCTATCCGGCAGAACTATCTGGTGGTCAAAAGCAACGTGTCGGGATTGCTCGGGCTCTAGCTGCAGAACCGCCTATACTCTTGATGGATGAACCTTTTGGAGCGGTAGATGAAATTACACGTCAGGTATTACAGGATGAAATTGCACAACTTCAACGAACATTAGGAACAACCATTTTATTTGTAACTCACGACATTAAAGAGGCCTTGAAATTAGGTAGCAAAATGCTGATAATGAAAGATGGGCATATCGAACAATTTGATACGCCCAATAATATTATGCATAATCCGGCAAGTGATTACGTTAAGTCCTTACTTCAATTCACTCATATCGACCGAAGATAAGACTTGTCCATCATCCAAACGGCATACCGATAAACAACCATCCTCATAGATTCCAAAGGTAGCCGGCCGATTCTCTTTAGGAAGTGTAATTGATCCCGGATTAAATAAAATTATCCCATCTTGAATAGTCGCTTGCCAAAGATGTGTATGCCCATAAAGAAAAGCCGCTCCTTTAGGTAAAGAGGGCAAAGAAGCCGGACTATATAAATGTCCGTGTGTTACAAACAATTGATTATCGCCATCTTGTACAATCAAAAAATCGCCCATGCAAGGGAAATCCAGTAACATCTGGTCCACTTCAGCTTCACAATTCCCCCGCACAGCCAGAATAGTATCTTTCAATGGATTCAACAAAGCGACCACTCCCTGTGGATTATAGCCGGATGGAATGGGATTACGAGGACCATGATAAAGAATATCTCCTAAAATCAGGATACGGTCTGCTTTAAGAGATTCAAAATAAGATAATGCTTTCTGCACAGCTTTCTCTGAACCGTGTATGTCAGATAAAATCAAATACTTCATAGTTGTCAAATAAAAAACAAAAATACATATTCTATTAAACATCCTGCAATTACAAGACGTTATAGATAAAGAATCAGAAATTTATCTATTCATTTAATTGATTACGAATATGCCAACTAAACATGGACATGATGCAGCAAAAGAGATCAAGACTTTGCTAAAAAATGCAGTTGGATTTAAGCTGCCAGTCATCACCGACACACCTCCGCATGCATATAAACCCGAGGTAATCAGTTTTACTCCGGATGATTTGATCGCTTATGTCGCAGAAATAGATCATTCAGAGGATGTGGGATTAATACAGATAGGGCTTGCCAAAGACAATGTGCGCACTCAAAAAGCAATTCATGCTTTCGAACATGCAGGTATTCACCCAAAAGAATATACTCATATCGGATTTTATCGGTTAAGTGCATTAACTGAAAATGGAGCAGCTCCGATGCGCTATATGTTATTATGGTGATATTCCATATGAATACCTAAAATTCAGTAAATCAGATATGTTGTTCGACATATCTGATTTTTTATTTAAAATAAATTGGCTTAATTAGTAATAACAATCTGATTTCCTATTTGACTAACTAATTTTATATGCCATGAGAAGAGAAAAGAAACAACAAAGAAACTTTGCGGGTGAAATTCAGTCTATGTTAAAAAAGGCATTAAACACACATGTTCCTATTATTATTGATACACCTCCTACTCCTATGATTCCGAAAACAGTTCATTTGACTCAGGAGGCATTTGAATTGTATAATTTCGAAATGCTTAATTCTTCCGAATGCAATATTTCTTTGATATCAAAAGCACGCGAAAGTGTCCGCTTCAATAAAGCAGTAAATGCATTCCGACAAGCGGGTATTCCGGCAAACGCCTATAGTCATATAGGCTATTACCAAGTTCCCGGAACAGAAGATGAAAAAATAAAGAAATACCGATACATATTACTTTGGTAAAAATATAAAATGGTAATTAATACTATTTGTACTTTGGTTTTAAAGCCTTTCTCTGTGAAGAGCGAGGCTTTTTTATAACCTTCCGATGTTTAAATTTACAATGTACCTTTTGAAGAAGGCAATTCATAGTTGTAAATATCCCTCCGAATCGCCATTCGAATGGCTCGGGCAAATGCCTTAAATATACCTTCTATCTTATGATGCTCATTTGCCCCTTCCGCTTGAATATTAAGGTTCATCCGAGCACCATCGCTGAGAGACTTAAAGAAATGGAGGAACATTTCAGTGGGCATATCCCCTATTTTTTCACGTCGGAAAGACGCATTCCATACCAACCATGATCTACCCCCAAAATCAAGAGCAACCGAACACAGACAGTCATCCATCGGTAACGTAAATCCGTATCTTTCAATTCCTCTTTTATTACCAAGAGCCGTATACAATGCTTCGCCTAGAACAATAGCCGTATCTTCAATGGTGTGATGTTCATCTACATATATATCACCAGAAGTGCGTATATAAAGGTCAATTCCCGCATGACGTGCAATCTGATCAAGCATATGATCAAAGAACCCTAACCCGGTTTGTATATCTCCTTGCCCTGATCCGTCCAGATCTATTTTAACTTCAATCTCTGTTTCAGAGGTTTTTCGTTTTATGGCCGCCCTCCGTTCACCCGCGAATAAAAATTCAGTAATATGATCCCAGTCATCCGATATAAGCACACATTCCGATTTGAGATTTGTATTCTCCAACATCCGCAGTCCTATTTCCTTAGGTTGAAATAAAATTGCCCGACAACCAAGATTAGCCGCCAGTTGTACATCTGTAATTCGATCGCCGATTACAAATGAATGTTGCAAATCATATTCTCCCGTCAAATATTTCGATAACATCCCGGTTCGGGGTTTTCTGGTAGGGGCCTCTTCGTCAGGGAAAGAGCTGTCTATAAAAATCTCATCAAATGTAATCCCTTCTCCAGCCAATGTGTCCAACATCAACCCATGCGGACCTATAAAATCAGATTCCGGAAAACTTTCCGTTCCTAACCCATCCTGATTAGTAACCATAGCAAACTCATAATCCAATTTTGTTTTTATAAAATAAAGATTACGGATCACTTTGGGTACAAAACGAAGTTTTTCATAATTATCAACCTGAAAATCGACAGGCGGCTCCATAATTATAGTACCATCTCTGTCTATAAAAAGGACTGGTTTTATTTGTGTAAGTGATAGCGGTTTCATTTAATTCAGTTTTTTCAAAACATTCAACAATTGAGTATTTTCGGCTTCCGTTCCAATCGTTATACGCAAACAACCATTACAGAGTGTGATATTGTTGCGATTACGCACAATGACGCCGGCTTCAGTCAATTTATAATAGATTTTATTCGCATCTTTCACTCTAACCAGCAAAAAATTTGCCTGTGATGGATATACAGTCAAGACATAAGGCAATACTTTGAGCGCGGCTGCCAATGATTCTCTTTCTTGAATTAACAATTGCACCTGCTCCTTCACCTTTTTCTCATTCAGCAACATATCGAGTGCATGCGATTGAGTAAGCAGGTTTATATTATAAGGATACTTTACCTTATTGAAATATCCGATTATCTCCGGTTGCGCAAAAGCAATTCCTAAACGGATAGAAGCCTGTGCCCAAGCCTTTGAAAAAGTTTGTAAGACAATTAATCGTGGATAATGGCTTAATTGGGATAAGAATGAAGGTTGATCGGCAAAATCAATATATGCTTCATCCACCACGACAATTCCTTTAAACTGATCTAACACACGCATTATTTCATTCTTGTCCAATAGATTCCCTGTCGGATTATTGGGAGAACACAGAAAAACCACTTTGGTATTTGCATCTGTCGCAGCTAATAACAGGTTTGTATCCAGACTAAAATCATCCGACAAAGGAACAGGGCGATATTCTATGTCATTAATTTCAGCACATACCTGATACATACCATAGGTAGGTTCAGGAGCAACCACATTATCCTGACCCGGGATACAAAAAATACGATAAACAAGATCAATCGCCTCATCACTGCCATTGCCAAGAAAAATATATTCGGGAGCAATCCGTTTAATCAGTGCGATTTGTTCTTTTAACCCACGTTGTAAAGGATCCGGATAACGGTTATATCCGTTATCAAACGGATTTTCATTTGCATCCAGAAAAACAGACGCATTTCCGGTAAATTCGCTCCGGGCAGAAGAATATGGCTTCAAAGCACGGATATTAGGACGTACAAGTTCTTTTATTTCCATTTTATTTACGGTTTTCTTTTATCTCGGCACAACGTATGGATACTGCATTTTTGTGGGCTTCCAGCATTTCTGTTTGTGCCATAATTTCAATTACAGGACCTAAATCAGACAACCCGGCTGCGGAAATTTCTTGAAATGTTATTTTTCGCACGAAACTATCCAGATTCACGCCACTATAAGCTTTTGCATATCCATTTGTAGGCAATGTATGATTTGTTCCGGAAGCATAATCCCCTGCACTTTCGGGTGTATATGGGCCCAAAAATACCGATCCGGCATTCCGAACCTCAGTTGCCAGATCCATATAGTTAGCTGTCTGAATGATCAGATGTTCAGGAGCATAAGCATTCGTAAAATCCATCACGTCTTTCTGATTCTGCAATAACACAACCTTACTATGCTCCAAAGACTGAGAAGCCAACTCTTTCCGGGGAAGCAGATTCAATTGCCGGTCGATTTGCTCCATAAATAGCGGAATAAACGCTTCATCTGTTGTAACCAATAATGATTGACTATCGCTTCCGTGCTCTGCCTGTGATAAGAAATCAGCAGCGGCAAAAGCCGGATTCGTCGAATGGTCTGCAATTACTTCCACTTCAGATGGGCCTGCCGGCATATCAATAGCAACATCCTTCAGACTAACTAATTGCTTTGCCATTGTCACATATTGATTTCCGGGACCAAATATTTTATATACGTTCGGAACATGCTGCGTACCAAATGCCATTGCACCGATAGCCTGTACACCCCCCAGTTTATATACACCCGTTACCTCGGATTGTTGAGCCGCATATAAAATAGCCGGATGGATTTTGCCCTCACGATTTGGGGGTGTACAAAGGATCCGCTCCTTACATCCGGCAATGTGAGCCGGAATAGCAAGCATTAGTACCGTAGAAAACAGCGGTGCTGTCCCCCCCGGCACATACAATCCAACGCGCTCAATACCCACCGATTTCTGCCAACAAACTACCCCCGGCTCTGTTTCTATTTTGTGATCATCAATTTTCTGAGAAGCATGGAAATGGGCGATATTCCGAGCCGCGCGCCGAATAGCGGCTTTTAATTCTGAATCTAATAACTTTTCAGCTTCAGCGAATTCCGTTGCGGAAACCGCAAATTGATCCAACTCCACATGGTCAAACTGTTTTTCATATCTGCGTAACGCCTCATCTCCTTGTTGACGAATATCATCAAGAATAGCAGATACCTTAGCAGCCAAACCGGAGTGATCGAGTGCCGGCCGACGAATAATGTTTGCCCATTCAGTTCTTTCAGGATAACGATATATCTTCATTGGTCTTGGTATTTTCGTTTATGTTATGGAATCATCTTTTCGATATTAAGGGCTAGTATACCCTCAGCCCCGGCCGCTTTCAGTTTACCAATAATCTCCCATAGTTTCTTTTCAGAAAGAACGGTGTGAATAGAGTGCCATCCCTCATTAGCCAAAGGCATTATAGTAGGACTTTTCATGCCGGGTAAAAGAGCAAGTACTTCCTCTAATTGTTCATTTGGCACATTCATTAAAACATATTTTTTGTCTTCAGCCTCCTGTACTGCGTTTATACGAAAAATAAATTCATCAAGAATCTCTTTCTTCGCGTCATCCAATTGCGGATTCATAATCAGAACGGCCTCCGAATCCATTACAACCTCAACTTCCTTAAGGCGATTACTTATCAATGTGCTGCCCGAACTCACTATATCAAAAATGGCATCTGCCAAACCAATGCCTGGAGCTATCTCTACCGATCCCGTAATTACATGCACTTCCGAATTCAAGTTATTGCGTTGCAAAAATTCGCGCAGGATTACAGGATAAGAGGTCGCAATTTTTTTGTCACGAAACCAGTTAAGTCCATCATATTCTGCATCCTTTGGAATAGCAAGCGAAAGTCGGCATTTGCTGAACCCCAAAGGACGTACCACATCTGCCAATTTTTTCTTTTCTGAAAATTCATTCAGCCCCACAATCCCTATATCGGCAATACCCGATGCAACCGATTCCGGAATGTCATCGTCTCTTAAGAATAATACTTCTAATGGGAAATTTCGTGACGGAATCAATAATGTTCGCTTCCCTGAAGTTAGTTTTATACCGGCCTCTTTAAGAAGCTCAATGGTATCATCATAAAGACGACCTTTTGACTGAACTGCTAATCGTAACATAATCATTTATATTTTGAAGTAACTAATTAAAAACAAAAAAAGCTTACCCTATAAACAGGTAAGCTTTCAGCAATCTCTTTTAGATATGTAGGTATATGACGACCCTGCTCACCTGTATGTTGAGTTCACATGATGATGATGGTGAATAAAGTTCGTCATATCTCGTTTGTTTGATTGGATAATTACAAATATAGAATATTTTTTCTTTTACCGAACAAATTATCATTAAAAATAAGTTTTAAAAATCGATTTGTTAGTTTTATATAAAAACAACTATCACTTTTTTGCACGAAAATAAATTCTCGGAAATCATTATCTTTGCATTTATATGAAAGCCCTGAACCATTATTCAAGTTTATTGGAGGAGCTAAAAAACAAAGCCAAGAAGGCTGCTCCCCAACATAAATCCTTTTTTAAAAATTTAAAAAAGAATCAGCTTCGCGATTTAGATGATACCATTCACTATTTACATGAGGCCGTATTTGAAGAAACAGATTGTCTGAGCTGCGCAAATTGTTGTAAAACACTTGGTCCCCGCATTACAGATCGCGATATTGAAAAAATGGCATCTGCCTTGCGTCGAAAACCTCGCGAAGTGGTAGAGCAATATCTGCGTATTGATGAAGATGGCGATTATGTATTTAAAAGTATGCCATGTCCATTTCTTGGAGCTGATAATTATTGCGCCATCTATGTCGACCGCCCTAAAGCTTGTCGCGAATATCCGCACACTGACCGCAAAAAATTTCATCAGATCAGCTCTCTGACAATAAAGAATGCAGAAACCTGCCCTGCTGTTTTTGAAATTCTCGAACGGCTGAAAAACGAACTTTAATCTCTAAAGGAAATATCTAGCACAGACGCTATTTACAAATCAAAACTTGCGAGTTCTCTTTTAATAATAGTACAAAAGCGGCTGCCCGAATTCATTCGTATGAATTTGGGACAGCCGCTCTCATTTTTGTTTCCGTAAATCTCTCATTTACGGAAAGAAGTTAAGGTTTAGGTTAAAAACAGCCTATATTAGGAAAGCACTTCCAATACAGCCGTATAATTAGGTTCGTTTGTTATTTCCGGAACAAGTTCTTCATAAATAACATCTCCGTTTTCATCAATCACAACAATCGACCGTGCTAATAATCCAGCCAATGGGCCATCTACAATCTCCATTCCATAATCACTACCGAATTCAGGAGAACGGAATGCCGAAAGTGGAATTACATTTTCCAACCCTTCGGTCGTGCAGAAGCGTTCCATTGCAAATGGAAGGTCTTTGCTGATCGCAAGTACGACGGTATTATCCATTTCGCTTGCCAACGTATTGAACTTCCGTACAGATGTTGCACAAGTAGAGGTGTCGAGGCTGGGAAAGATATTCATCACAATCCGTTTGCCTTTGTAATCATCCAAATTGGTTTCCTGCAAGGTTTTCTTTACCAGCTTTGCTTTCGGAGCCTTTTTCCCTTTCGGAGGCAGCTCACCTTTTGTATTTACGGGATTACCCGCTAACGTTACTTTTGCCATAATTATGGGAAATTAAAGTGATTCAATCGTTATCTTCTTCCCTCTCTTTACAAGGAAAGGCCAATAACATTAAATAATAATAAAACAAAATCAACACCGTACATATCACCAGGATACTCAGATAGGATATAAAAAAACTCCAATGTAACACCTCGTTCAGATAGGCAATAGAATTATAAATAGCCTCTCTCGGATCAAGCATACCCCACGAATACTGATAATCGGCACCTGCACTGAAATAATTAAACCCCATAAAAGTAAGTTCAATCAATAGTAAAGTTCCAATGATCCGAACGATTCGACATATAATTTTCATCAGGATATCTATTTATTAATTTAGAAAAGTAAAACTCCGAATGGCAGCTCCTTTTTCTAAGTACCATATTGTAGTTTTCATCACTTTTTTGTTAAGGTTCGCTAATATAACATAGCTATTGTTTATTTTGTTCGGCTTTTAATGGTTAAATATTCTCCTTTATAATTATAAACCAAAAAGTTATTATATGTGTTTTTATTACATATAGGGAAAATATATATTTTCATTTCGGCACGATATTTGCACATAACAAATGAAAGAGAAAACTACGTCAAAGAACTTAACCTATACAATATGGAGAGTAATCCTATTTTACAGTCTCGAAAAGAGATATATAGTCATTTAGATAACAAACATTTGAAACAAGCGTTCAGAAGTTTAAAGGAATTTATAAAACAGCTTGGTGAATGGCGATATGAAGAAAAAATAGATCAGCTGCAAACAGACTACCAATATATGCTTCGTTATATGGGTGAAGGATTTAATGATCCGGAGCGTGACAAACTATACCGAAAATTACTTGCCGATACCTATCTGCTTACCGATATCGTAACAGATCGCTTTTTGCAACGATCCGTTTCGTCTCTTTATTATAGTAAACGACGCCTTTTTCTTAATGGCTCCGACACACTCCAGAATGCAGCAAAACGGCTTGAAAAAGAAACCGGAAATCTGTCGCTTGCACAACTACTGGACACAACCTCTCCCGAAGATGAAAAAAAGATAGCATATCTTGAGCGCGAAGTAGAAGAAGCCGCACAAACGTTATTCAATGCCGTCTGGACCAATTTTGCGCCAACCAATGAAGAACGTAAACAAATCGAACTGCTATTCGAACCGGCAACTCTTCCTGTTATCTATCAGCAAATGATCATTTCGGCTTTAATTTTAAGCCTTCTGACCTGGTATGACGAAGGAAAACTATTTCTGCTTATCGATCTTGCAACTTCGCCGGAACCTGAATTAAGTCAGCGGGCCCTGGTAGGCGTCTTATTAGTATTACAAGCCCATCAGAAGCAACTTACAACGACACTTAGCGTTAAAAACCGCTTGGATATTCTGTTTGAAAATCCACTCATTGCCCAACAAATAAGTACCATTCAGACTCAGTTTATCCGTACCCGCGAAACAGAGCGTATTACCCGTAAACTCAATGAAGAGATACTACCGGAAATGATGAAGATGGCTTCGCCTCTTTATAATAAGATAAAAACAGACGATTTATTGAAAGACACAGGTGAACCCGACATGAACCCCGAATGGGAAGATTTTATCGAGAAATCGGGAATTGGCAATAAAATAAAGGAAATTAGCGAATTACAACTCGAAGGGTCGGATGTATTGATGAGCGCTTTTTCAAACCTGAAGAATTTTCCGTTTTTCAAACAAACCGGAAATTGGTTCATGCCCTTTTACCCTTATAACAGCGAAGTCAGTTCTATTTTCAAATCCGAAAATCAGAATCAACAATTTCTTGATTTTATCTCCAAATCAAGGTTTCTGTGTAATTCGGATAAATACTCCTTCTGCCTGAGTCTCACCCAGATGCCCGAAATGCAACGAAAAATGATGACCGATCAATTCTCTGCTCAAGGCGAAGAACTGGAGCAAATGCAGAAAATGGATGAGGAACAACTCCCGGCTAAAAAAACCGAGACTATCTCTAACCTCTATATTCAGGATTTATATCGCTTCTTTAAGTTGCATCCTCAACATGATGAATTTCAAGATCCGTTTAATCATGATCTTTTATTTTTCAGAAACACATTCCTAAAACCATTGTTTTCTGACATTTACACACTTCATTTGGTAGCCGAATTACTTTTTCGCAAAGAATTTTTCGAAGATGCGGCTGCCGTGTATCGTGATCTAACGATGATGGATCATACCAATTATGAGTTCTTTCAGAAATTAGGCTATTGTTATCAAGCGCTCGGACAATATGATAAAGCCGTTACGGCCTATATACAAGCAGATATCATCCATCCCGATTCGCCATGGACGTTGCGACGTATCGCCTTATGTTACCGCAATCTGAAAAAACCGGCTGAGGCACTCGCTTATTATGAACGATTTAATAAGCTAAAACCAGACAATTTGTCGGTAGAACTCAATATGGGGCATTGTTATCTTGAAATAAAAGATTATGAAAATGCATTAACCCATTATTTTAAAGTAGATTATCTTGATACGACTACCCATAAGGCTTGGCGCCCGATTGCCTGGTGTTCTTTTTTAATCGGCAAATACGATCAGGCCGAACGTTATTATAAAAAGATTATAGAAAATCATCCGGGGCCACTCGACCTGATCAATGCAGGACATACAGCATGGGTACTTAATGATATCCGTAAAGCCATTGAATACTATCGGGCAGCATTGCAACTTTGGAGTAATGAAAGAGATCTGTTTGAAAAAACTTTTTTACAAGACAAGCATGACTTATTGCATGCAGGCATCCCTGAAACAGATTTTTATCTGATGCTCGATCAGTTACTTTACGATTCAGAGGAACAATAATCGCTTTTGACGTTCTATTTTTAATTATCTTTGTAAATTGAAACTTCTTTTCAACTTACAAAGATATTTTTTTATGACCGATACAGTACAACAGTTTGAAACAGTCATCTCTATTTGCCGTGAGTTATTCGCAAAAAAATTAAAAGATTACGGTGCTTCATGGCGCATTATGCGCCCCGAGTCAGTCACAGACCAGATCTTTATCAAAGCAAATCGCATTCGCAGCCTCGAAACAAAAAAAGAAGCAAAAATCGACGAAGGCATCCGAGGCGAATTTATCGCCATCGTTAACTATGGTATTATCGGACTAATACAACTCGAATTGGGATACGCAGATACATCTGATCTGAGCGCAGATGAGGTAATGGCGCTTTATGATAAACACATGACCATCACCAAAGAATTGATGTATGCCAAAAACCACGATTATGATGAAGCATGGCGTTCGATGCGCATCAGCTCATATACAGACCTGATTCTGATGAAAATTTACCGTACGAAGCAAATCGAAAACAATAAAGGAAAAACATTGGTATCTGAAGGGATTGACGCCAACTACATGGATATGATCAATTATGCCCTCTTTGGCCTTATCAAACTTGAATTTGGAGATGAAACACAAGTGGATTAACATTTTATTAAACGTGAGCCGGATAATATTCGGTCTCACGTTTCTTTTTTCCGGTTTTGTAAAAGCAGTCGATCCGATGGGATCGGCCTACAAGTTTATCGACTATTTTCGGGAGTTCGGATTAACATTTTTCAATCCGTTTGCCGTACCGTTGGCAGTCATATTGGCAGCTCTCGAGTTTACAATCGGCGCCAGCATTCTTTTCGGTGTCTTCCGCAGAGCCGCTACAACTGCCGGACTATTATTTATGAGCTTCTTCACTCCGCTTACTCTCTATTTGGCAATTGCCAATCCGGTGAAAGATTGCGGATGTTTTGGCGATGCCTTGATTCTCACTAATTGGGAAACATTCTATAAAAACATCCTGTTGCTTGGAATGGCGCTATTCCTTTTTATAAAACGAGAAGAGCTTCAACCCTTATTCAAGAAACCATTGCGCTGGATCATTGCGCTTTATGCGTTTGTTTTCTCAGTAGCTATTTCTGAGTTCGGCCTGTCGCGGTTACCTATTCTCGACTTTCGCCCATTCCGGAAAGGAACAAACATTCCCGAAGCGATGAAAGGAAGCGAATCTGAAGCCACCTATATTCTTGTTTATGAAAAAGCCGGTAAACAAGCCGAATTCACACTCGATAATTATCCGGCCGAAGATAGTACCTGGACATTTGTTGAAACCCGCACTGTCCTGCCGAAAGGTGCAAAAGAAGCCGCTATCAAAGACTTCTTCCTAACCACCGACGACGGCGAAGATGTAACGGCCTCTATTCTATCTGATCCAGGCTACACATTTCTGTTGATTTCGCCCGATTGGGCAACAGCCGACGATAACTACATTGACCGGATCAACGAATTATATGATTTTGCCCGCGATCATGGATATCCGTTTTATGGCGTATCGGTCAATGATAAACAGAAAGAAACCGAATGGATAGAAGGCACCGGCGCAGAATATCCATTCCTTTACAGCGATGCAACCATTCTTGAAACTGTTATCCGTCCGAATCCCGGAATGGTATTATTAAAAGAGGGTACCATCGTATGGAAGAAAAATACAGCGCATTTGCCCGACATTAGCGAATTAACATTACAATTAGAAACAGTTTCACAAGAGGGTGTGAAAAAAAGTAATGACCAAATGATAATTTTATTTATCGTTTTGCTGTTCTTTGGTCCGATTCTTGTACTTTTGTGCTTCGAAAAGACAATTCTGTTTTTTCACCGCAAACGAATCAAATAAAAAGGATCTTTATTCTTTTCTTGAAAAAGAATATTTGTTAATCACTAATACAAAAAAAGAAAATGAGAAAGAACATTGTTGCAGGTAACTGGAAAATGAACAAGAACCTACAAGAAGGTCTTGAATTGGCTGAAGCACTGAACGAAGCATTGGCAGGAAAAACAATCAATTGTGATGTTGTTATCTGCACTCCTTACATTCACCTTGCTCCGGTTTGTTCAACAATCGATACTGATTTGATCGGTGTAGGTGCTGAAAACTGTGCAGATCACCTTTCTGGTGCTTATACAGGTGAAATCTCAGCTCCAATGATCGCTTCAACAGGTGCTAAATATGTAATTCTTGGTCACTCTGAGCGTCGTGCTTACTACGGAGAAACTAACGAAATTCTTAAAACAAAAACTAAACTAGTTCTTGAAAACGAATTGACTCCGATTTTCTGTATCGGTGAAGTTTTGGAAGAAAGAGAAAACGGAACTTACTTCGACGTAGTTAAAACTCAGTTGGAAGAAGCTTTGTTCGAACTTTCTGCTGAAGATTTCGCTAAAATCGTAATCGCTTACGAACCGGTTTGGGCTATCGGAACAGGAAAAACTGCATCTTCTGAGCAGGCTCAGGAAATTCACGCTTTCATCCGTCAGACTATCGCTGACAAATATGGTAAAGAAGTAGCAGACTCTATCTCTATCCTTTACGGTGGTAGCTGCAACGCTTCAAATGCAAAAGAATTGTTCGCTAACCCGGATGTTGATGGTGGTTTGATCGGTGGTGCTGCTTTGAAAGTAGATACATTCATGCCAATCATCGAAGCATTCTGATTATAACAGAATAAAATAAGCCTTTTGCAGGCTGCTTCAAAAGCATAAACGGCATAAATCCTGATATATAGGGATTTATGCCGTTTTTATTTCCCTCCCCTTTTCCTTTCCTCGGCCATGACTCAGTCACTTCACGGGCGAGAAGAGACCACTTCACGGCCATGATCATATCTCACCACGCCCGTGAAAAGAAAAATAAACAGGCAGGTATGCTTTTATTATAAAGTTTTTAAGGGATAACAGAAAGGCTTTTAGGGAAATTCGTATTAGTTGGTTATCTTTGCGAATGAAAACAGGAACAAAAATCATATGATTAGAAATATTTTAGTTTTAAGTGCGCTGTTAGTTTCGTCTTTCACCCTTTCCGCTCAAGAATATGGCCGAAAAGAAACGATTACACAGCACCTGCGTTCAACCACTGCCGGTGCCGGTACTGTACGGATTTATCAAAACCCGCAGCTCGATTCGCTCATGTCGAATCAGTTACGCAATACCACCACGCAATTAGAACTCAACGGCAACGAAGCCTATATCACAACACGCGGTTACCGCATTCAGATTTTCTCGGGCAACAACCAGCGCGAAGCAAAAAATGAAGCTTATTCGAAAGAGGAACAAATCAAAGCGCTTTTTCCACTACTCGATACGTATGTAACATTCCAATCTCCCTTCTGGAAATTACGTGTTGGCAATTTCCGTACCTCAGAAGAAGCTCACGCCAAATTACGTGAACTAAAACAGGCGTTTCCGAAATGGAAAGAGATGTTCATTGTGCGTGAACATGTGAAATTTCCACTCAACGACCCCTATTTACCTTAACACCGACAATTATTTAATCAATGGAGCAATTAATAGCCGATTTGTCGCAGGAGGAAAGAATGGAGCAACTCATGCACCATTATCAGAGTATACTGCAACTATTAGGAGAAGATACCGAACGGGAAGGATTAGTAAGAACCCCCTACCGCGTTGCTAAGGCAATGCAGTTTTTGACAAAGGGATATCAGGAAGATCCAAGCGAAATTCTTCGTAGTGCAATGTTTCGCGAAGATTACAGACAGATGGTCATAGTAAAAGATATCGATTTCTATTCGATGTGCGAACATCATATGTTGCCATTTTTCGGGAAAGCGCACGTCGCTTATATTCCGAATAAGTATATTACAGGATTGAGTAAAATACCGCGTCTGGTTGATACATTTGCCCGTCGCCTTCAGGTACAGGAGCGGTTGACGATGCAAATTAAAAACTGCATTCAGGATACGTTAAACCCGATGGGTGTAATGGTCGTAATTGAGGCACAACATATGTGTATGCAAATGCGTGGTATCGAAAAACAGAACTCCATCACCACAACTTCCGATTTTTCAGGAGCATTTGCCGAAATGAAAACGCGCGAAGAATTTATCAATCTGATTAAGAAGTAATATCCTTATTCTTAGCATAAAAGAAAAAAATCCCTGATTTATCTACCTTTCAAAAAGGAATTGATAAATCAGGGATCTGTTTTTTATACCGTATCTGTTTTTATACCAGATGTGCAATCAAATCTTCACGATCGCCATACAGCATATCGATCAACGGAATTTCAATCATCGTGTAACATCCCGGTTGTTGTTTCATTGAAGCGCGTGCAACGCAGACAAGTACCTGAGCCGTAAGAGCCGGATTATTGATCTTCATATTGAATTCGAACAACTGGTTCTGTGTTTTTCCGGATACACCTTTACGAGTAAGATTTACACCATGGCCCATATCAAGCAAAGCATCTACAGACGGAACATGTGTAACATGCGTTTCGTCATTGACAAAATAAGCATCCGCTTTAATTGCAGCAGCTACTTCGTCAAAATTGTAACCATCTTCCAACTCAATGTAAACCATACGGCGGTGAATACCTGTTCCGGTAGGGATTGTCATTGACAAAGCAGCTTTAACACCATCGATTGCTTTTACGGCAACCGTATGCCCCATGCTCATGCCCGGGCCGAAGTTAGTGTAAGTGATACCTTTTGGCGCGATTGCTTCAAGCAGCGTTCTTACTACCGAGTCGCTACCCGGATCCCATCCGGCTGCAATCACTGCTACAGCGTTATGTTCTTTCGCAACTTTGCCTAATTCGCGACGTAGGCCAACGATACCAGTATGAATATCGAAGCTATCTACTGTATTGATACCCAAAGAAAGAATCTCTTTTGCGTATTCTTCAACGCTACGGGTTGGTGTACAAAGAATCGCTACGTCAACTTTTCCTAATTCGCGAATATCTTTTACTACCGGATAGTCGGCAAGTTCTGCCGGTTTATTGTCGGCACCATTGCGACGAACCACGCCGGCAACTTCAAAATCAGGGGCAGCTTGTAAAGCGTCTAATACATATTGTCCGATGTTGCCATAACCAACGATGGCAGCTTTAATTTTTTCCATAAAACCAAGTAATTAAATGTGGGGTTTTAGAATATCTATTTGTTATAAATACACTGTAAATTTAACCATTAATCTATATTTATCCACCTTTCCATGAATTATTTCCAAATATCAGACAATATATTTAATAAAAAGAAACAAATATTTTTACTTATAATCTAAACCTATCAAAAAGAGAGTACTCTAATCTCCATCGTAAGCAAATGAATAGTAAGTAATTGGTTCGTCAGCACATTGCCAACTCCGGTAATGAGTTTAATCGCTTCAGCAGCCTGGAGCGTACCTACCACACCCGGCACCACTCCCATCACCCCCTTAGCGACGGCCGGAGTAATCTGAGGTTCGGGAAAAAGGTCGGCATAACTATATGACCCTGCATGATTAAACACCGCTACCTGGCCCTGAAACTCACCGATACTGCCATATACATAAGGAATTTGTAATTTTTTACTATAATGGTCAATGACATAACGTGTTTCAAAATTATCACAACCATCTATCACCAAATCATATCCGGCAAAAATATCCGGAGCATTGGTTGCCGTAAGGCGTACGGGCCATGCAGTAACCTTCATTTGTGAATTTGCCTGCAACAAACGCCGGCGTGCACACTCTACCTTCAATTCGCCTACTTCGGATTCTGTATAAAGCACTTGCCGCTGCAGGTTTGAAAGCGATACGCGGTCGTCATCAACCAAACCGATATGCCCCACTCCGGCCGCAGCAAGATAAAGAGCGATAGGAGAACCAAGCCCGCCCACTCCGATCAATAGCACAGAGGCTTGCTTTAACTTCGACTGTCCTTCCCAACCTATTTCGGCCAAACGGATATGACGGTCATAACGTTCGCGCATCAGCTCATCACCGGATCCCAATCTTTCCATACAGCTTCATATCCTTGTTTCTGAATAGCATCTTCTACCTCCTGTGGTGTACGGTCGTCCGCCATTACCCATTGTTCGAGTGCTTGTGGGTAGGTTGCATACCCACCCGGTTCGGTTTTCGAACCGGCACTCATAGAGGTTACCCCCAAGGTTGATAAGTTATCGCGCATACGTGGTTCTTCGCGCGTAGACAAAGCGATTTCAATGTCTTTGTCAAAAAGACGGAATGCAAAAATAGCCTGGGCCAATTCCTGATCCGACATGATGATATTCGGTTTGAACCCTTCGCCTTCATGCGGACGCATACGCGGGAAAGATACCGAATAGCGCGTACGCCAATATTTCTTCTGCAAGTAACGCAAATGATGTGCCATAAAGGCCGCATCTGTACGCCAGTCTTCTAATCCGATCAATACCCCCAAGCCCATTTTATGAATGCCTGCTTCGCCGAGTCGGTCAAATGTGTCGAGGCGGTAATTAAAGTCGCGCTTCTTTCCTGCAGGATGGTAAATACCATAGCGTTCTTTGTGGTAAGTTTCCTGATAAACATATACCGAATATAACCCTTCGGCTATCAACTCTTTATACTCCTCCATTTCAAGCGGTTGTACTTCGATTGATATGTTCGAGAAATACTTTTTCATAATGCGAATAGCCTTCTTCAGATATTCTACACCCGCATGTCGCGGCGATTCGCCCGTTACCAATAAGATATGGTGAAAGTTGCCCAACTTACGGATAGCCTGTGCCTCACGCTCAATCTCTTCTTCCGTCAGGATTACGCGCTTTATCGGATTGTTATGGTTGAAGCCACAATACACGCAATGATTGGTGCAGGCGTTGGTCAGATAAAGGGGAATGTAAAGCTGTATTGTCTTACCAAAACGCTGTTGGGTATAAAGACGGCTTTTATGAGCCATCTGCTCTAAAAAGGGCAATGCGGCCGGCGACAGCAAAGCCAGGAAATCTTCCATATCGACTTTGGGTTTGCGCAAGGCAAGCATTACATCCTGAGTTGTTTTGGAAGCGATACGACGGGACATATCGTCCCAGTCGTATTCATTTATTTTTTCGATAAATCGCATAATCTTATTATTAATCCATACACTCTTTAGAAAGCTTCATCGCACAGAAGTTCGGACCGCACATCGTGCAATAATCTTCATCGTGCTTCGATCCTTCCTGATAATACTCGAGCGCTCGTTCCGGATCGAGCGACAGGTTAAACTGATCCTTCCAACGGAAGTCGAAGCGGGCTTTACTAAGCGCATAGTCCCGATAAGAAGCTCCGGGATGCTGCTTCGCCAGGTCGGCGGCATGCGCAGCGATTTTATAAGTGATTACACCATTGCGCACATCTTCTTTATTCGGCAACCCAAGATGCTCTTTGGGAGTAACATAACACAACATGGCGGTGCCGTACCATCCTATCTGAGCCGCTCCGATAGCAGACGTAATGTGATCATAGCCGGGAGCGATATCGGTTGTCAATGGTCCGAGTGTATAGAATGGCGCTTCATGACAAGCTTTGAGCTGGCGATCCATATTTTCGCGTATCTTATGCATCGGTACATGACCCGGCCCTTCAATCAATACTTGAACATGGTGGGCCCATGCTTTTTCGGTAAGGATGCCCAAGGTATCCAATTCAGCAAACTGAGCCGCATCGTTGGCATCGTGAATTGAGCCGGGACGCAAACCGTCGCCAAGCGAAACAGCAACGTCGTAGGTTTTAAGAATTTCGCAAATCTCATCGAAATGATCGAACAGAAAGTTTTCGCGATTAAAGGTTTTGCACCATTTGGTAATGATCGATCCTCCGCGTGAAACAATTCCGGTAAGGCGGTTGAGCGAATGGTGTACATTTTCAAGACGCACCCCCGCATGAATGGTAAAATAATCGACACCCTGTTCTGCCTGCTCAATCAATGTATCGCGGTAAATCTCCCAAGTAAGGTCTTCAATACGGCCGTTTACTTTTTCAAGCGCCTGATAAATAGGAACTGTACCTACCGGAACGGGGCAATTGCGGATAATCCATTCGCGGGTTTCATGGATATGATTCCCGGTAGAAAGGTCCATCAATGTATCGCCTCCCCATCGGCAGCTCCATACAGCTTTTTCTACTTCCTCTTCAATGCCCGACGACATGGCCGAATTGCCGATATTCGTATTGATTTTTACAAGGAAATTACGGCCGATAATCATTGGCTCGGCTTCCGGATGGTTGATGTTTGCCGGAATGATGGCCCGTCCGGCAGCGATTTCGCTTCGTACAAATTCAGGTGTAATGTGTGATTCGAGCCCCAACTCATGTAAATTTTGGTTTTCACGGATCGCTACATATTCCATCTCGGGAGTAATGATTCCCTTTGACGCATAATACATCTGCGTAATATTCCGTCCGGCTTTAGCGCGATACGGTTTATGCAGATTTGTAAATCTGATTTTATCGAGTGAAGAATCGTTTAATCGTTGCTGACCATAATCGGATGTGATGTGATCAAGTTGCTCCAGATCTTCCGACTGGCGAATCCATGATTCACGCAGGCGAGGCAATCCGAATCGCAAATCGATATCGGTGTTGGGGTCGGTATAAGGGCCGCTCGTATCATATACACAGATAGATCCGTTGGAGTGGCGCTCTTTGACACCCTCTTTGATGGTTACTGTATCTGTCAGTTTGATACGGCGCATCGCTACCTGTACTGCCGGATGAATAGTGCCGGCAACATATATTTTTTTTGAATTCGGAAATGGATTACGTGTTACACGATCTAATTTCATTTATATATAATTTATTTTTTAACATCAAGGTATAAATGCGCCATTTATATACCGTATGTTGGGTATCTCAACTTTAGGTGAGTGATGGCGATTTCATTTATATATAATTTAATTTTTAAGGATTAAAGAGAAAGGAATGATGTAAGCGGGCTGCTGGCCTCTGCATGGGGTAATTGAGCCGGAAGTCCTGCTTCGTATGCCATTCGGCCTGCAATAACAGCCTTGCGGAACGCCTTCGCCATCGCTACCGGATCTCCTGCCACTGCTACCGCCGTATTGACCAATA
>JAVVPN010000046.1:0-24556 GCA_036655755.1 Bacteroidales bacterium
ACCGTCTGATTTGTAACCGATGTTAACCACAACTTCACGTTTGTTCATTGCGATTACTTTTCCTTCGATTACTTCACTTGCGTTTACTGTGTTAAGAGTTTGGTCGTAAGTGTTTACCAATTCTTCGTGGCTTTTTCCGCCAAGAACTTCGCCGTTTTCGTAAGCGTCCCAGTTGAAATCTTCAACCGGAGAGATGTTTTTGTTAGACATAATTTAATTAGTTGTTTTGAAATTAATAAGTTAGACATTATATCACTTAAAATTCGGCGCAAAGATAAGAATTTATTTCTCAGAGACAAAACGAAAGATCGTTCTATTCTATCTTTTTAATTAAACTCGCAAAGAAATCATATTGTTTTATTTTTTCATAACCCCATTCCTTGAAATGAACAAAACATAGTATCGGTAATGAGTTTTGAGTTCTCGTCAACACGCTATCGATGATATTTGTTCTGAATTTCAGTAGCTATATACCGTCCCATCAGTTGCTGCCCTTCTTCATTCGGATGCAATCCGTCCCGAAGATAACGCCCCGCCGAATCAGGATATTCAAGCTCGGCCACGATTCCACACCCAGAATAACAATCAATCACCTCCACTGACAGAGCTTCACACACCCCGCGTAGAACATTGATCTTATGCTGATTGAATTGATTTCTCAACGAATCCCCGCTTTGAATCGGAGTACAAAGAAACACCTTACATGCGGGATAGTTTTCTTGTATTGCCCGAATAGCGTCGAACGCTCCGGCTGCCATTGTATACCGATCCGACATTTTTAAGTTATTCGTATCCAAAACAGCAGCTACATTCCCGGGGTACATATCGTTAGTTCCCAAAGAAAAAACAAATATATCAGGCTGAGGATATACCCCATTCGCAACTTCGGTAATAAACTTCTGTATATGGACTTTGGCCACATTATTATGGCGTTTCTGAATCTCTATATCATCATCGGTAGGTTGCCATCCGTCTGATATCCCGGCAAAACCCTCCTCTCCGTAATTCTGCGTATCCGGATAAGAAGCCCAAGTTGCAGACCCGATTGCTACATTATGATGCGAAGCAAACCCAAGTAATCCAACCACGGTAGCCGACCATTGATTTCCTGCGGTAATACTGTTACCATCACAGCCAAAATGCATTTTACTAAAATCAACATTTACAGACTGAGCAGTCATATTCATTACCTGAAAAATAATACAAAGACTAATTACAAGATAATGGTTCATACGCGTACCTCTCTTAAAACACCACATCGTTCTATTATTTCAATACACATACGGCCATTATGATATGGACATTTCCATAACCCGGCCTTATCATCTTTAAAATTAACTTTTCCTTCCGCAGAAATACTCCAATGCCATTCCCCGTGCTCCTTATCAATCAAATGCTCTTTAATATAAGACCAACTGCCGAACGCTTTTTTCAAAGCTATTTCATCTCCAAAATATTGATAAAGATTAAAGTGGCCCACTACACTTTCAGCTTGCACCCACCAATGGCGTTCTGTATCACTATTCTTTGCATCGAGATGCATTTCATAATTCATACTACCGTCCGCATTCAATCCCTCATCAGCCGCCGCAGCGATAAACTCTACAACCGGTTCTGTTTTTCGCAACAAAATTTCATCTTTCAACAATAAAGCTGCTTCATGGATCAGCCAAGAGGCTTCTATATCATGTCCATAAGAAACAATGCTGTACTTATTTACCCAACTGTCATTGAAAAACAGATTCAAATGACCTGTTTTTTCGTTCAAAATTTTAGTTAGGAAAATTCCCACCAGATTACGAAGCTTATTTTTCAGTCGGCTATCCTTCCATACCCTGTATAAATTTGTATATGCTTCTAATACATGCAAATGAGTATTCATCGTTTTACGCTCATTCTTATCCTTATCGCTCAAGCGCATATCTGAGATTTCATCCCAATCTCGCCCGAAAGCTTCAAAATAACCATTTTGTATTGAATCAAAACTATATTTTTCTAGCGTATCAAACAGGGTAATTGCATACTCCAAAGATTCTTTATCTGTAGTTGCACGATAATATTCACTCAAGCCGTAAATAGCAAATCCAAGTGCATAAATCTGTTTCTTTGAATCCACACAATTTCCTCGGCAATCTACCGCCCAGAATACTCCACCATACGTTTTATCATAGAAAAAATTAATTAGATAATCCTTTGCCCGGGTAGCGATTTCCAAATATTCTTTTTTGCCCAATAAACGATAAGCAGCAGCAAAAGTCCATAAAATACGTGCATTCAATACAGCGCCCTTTTCTGCATCAGGATACAATTTATCTTTCCCCGATATTCGCCCGTAAAAACCACCGGTGTCGATATCCACCATTCGATTCATCCAAAACGGGAGTATATTTTGTTGAAGCTCCGATTCCATCTCTTTGCTCAATACTTCTATTATGTCATCTACTTTCATTTATACATAATTTATTTTTAACATCAAGGTATATAAATGCGCCATTTATATACCTTATTGGTGGGTATCTCAACTTTAGGCGAGTTATTGCCATTTCATATCAATTACTATTTTTCAACTCCGAATATTAAACCAATAATCAATACTCAGAAAGAATGATTTCAGATTTCTCTTTCCTTATATTTTCCAACTTTCCGGTTACCTCTTTTACCCGTTTTTCAGAAAGCGGGTAGAAAAACATACCTACTATAGCCAACACACAACTTGCTGCGGGCAATAGACTCATCATCAGCCTCACCCCCAACACGGCATTTTCCGTTTGCATTACAGCTTCCTGATTATACCCAAAAACAGCCAATAACCAACCGGTCAATGCACTCCCTAAAGCCCATCCCATTTTCTGGGACATTGAAGATGAAGAAAAGATTAATCCCGTAGCACGCCTTCCGGTTCGCAATTCTTGATAATCAACAATATCAGCATACATACTCCATAACAATGGCAATACATAGCCGGCGCAAACAGAGATACAAATCTGTAAAACTAAAATCAAAAAAATCTGATTAGGGTCCAATATAAAAAACATACTACTCAGAACCGCAGCTCCTCCCATGGCAATCATATAGGTACGTCTTTTACCAAAACGGTTCGACAAAGGGGCAGCCAACGCTACACCAATCATATTGGCAGCCTGCCCAATCAGCAAATACACTGTCGCGATTGTCCACCCGGTATATTTCATTTTAAAATTCACCGTCACATAATCTGCGAAATAAAAAAGCGCTACCCCATCTCGTATTGCATTAAACAGCAGGGCCGCCAATCCCGAAAAAAGCAAAATCCACCATGGATAATTCTCACATAAGTCTTTGAGGTCTGTTCTTATGGACACATCGTTCTTTTCCACATCGATCGGCTTTACTCGTTCGCGGGTAAACTTGAAACAAAGAAAAAACAGCAATGCACACAAAGAACCGATAATAGCTACCGCAGATATCCAGCCGGTCGGATCCTGACTGATCGTATGGTTCGGTTCATCACCGAAACCTCCGGTAGAAAAAAAGTCTACCAACGGCTGCAACAACATAAAGGTGATAAAACTCCCTATAAACGCAAAAAACATACGATAGGAAGCCAATATATTCCGTTCGTCCGGATTAGGCGACATCACCCCCAATAAAGACGCATAAGGCACATTGATAGCCGTATATACCATCATCATCAACGTATAAGTAACATAGGCATAAATCAGTTTTCCAGTAGATGATAAATCAGGCGTATAAAAAGTAAGTATCCCCATCAAAGCGAAAGGTATAGCAAACCATAATAGGTAAGGGCGGTATTTACCCCAACGCGTATCCGTACGATCGGCAATAATCCCCATTGCCGGGTCATTTACCGAATCCCATACACGCGTCACCAAAAACATAGTCCCGGCTGCCGCAGGTGAGATACCGAATACTTTAGTATAAAAGAAAAGCAAATACATTCCGAATATCTTCCAGAACATTGAAGATGCCATATCTCCAAATCCGTAGCCAATTCGTTCTTTAAGTTTATTCATGGTGGTAATATTCATGTATTTAATTAAGCGCAAAATGAAACTATGCATTTATAAGCGCCAGGTTTTTCTCAATCATTTTATTCAGCGTTTTAACAGAGGCTGCCGTACTTAAGCCGTCTACAGGCGTATTCATACAATAATCCACCAACTTTTCGACAGTCGAGGTCGCCACATGCATCCGCGTATCCGACGATGCATAATAGATAAATACAGTACCATCTTCCTCTGCAATCCATCCGTTCGAAAACAATACGTTACCTACATCACCTACCCGTTCTTCCCCTTCGGGAGCCATAAAATATCCTCCCGGTGCAGCAATTAGTTTACTCGGATCTTCAAGAGAGGTCATATACAAATATAAAACATATCTTAATCCGGCAGCACATCCCCTCACACCATGAGCCAGATGAAGCCATCCCTTTTCTGTTTTTATCGGATGCGGGCCCTCTCCATTCTTTACCTCTTTAATTGTATGATAAAACCGCGAATCGATAATCTTCTCTTCAAACACAACCGCATCCGTCATCTTATCAACCAATGCCCATCCGATTCCGCCACCACTACCGGCATCAATGAAACCATCTTGCGGACGCGTATAAAGCGCATACTTTCCATCTATAAATTCGGGATGCAACACCACATTACGCTGCTGGCTTTTAGTCTTTAAATCAGGCAAACGCTCCCAATTTATCAGGTCGCGCGTACGGGCTATTCCGGCAGTTGCGGTAGCCGATGACAAATCTCCGGCAGGAGCGTTTTTATCATGTCGTTCTGCACAGAACAACCCATAAATCCAACCATCCTCATGAGCAGTCAGACGCATATCATAAATATTGGTGGCCGGGTCTGTATCTTCCGGCATTGTAATCGGATAATCCCAAAAACGAAAGTTATCAATACCGTTCGGGCTCTCGGCGATTGCAAAAAATGACTTTCGGTCTGCTCCCTCCACCCGTACCAGCAAAAGGTATTTGTCCTGCCATTTAATAGCTCCCGAGTTCAACGTCGCATTCATCCCGATACGTTCCATCAAAAACGGATTTGATTTTTCATCGAGATCATATCTCCAAAAAACAGGAGTATGAGCAGCAGTAAGGATGGGATATTGGTATCTGACAAAAATTCCGTTTGAATGATGGTCTGGTTTATTTTCACGGGTAATCAGCGCTTCATAATCCTGAAAGAGTTGCTCTATTTTTTGTTTGAATGTGTCCATATATAATATTATTTGTACAAAGAGGTTAATTGCGATACAAAAAGTGTTTTGGGATTCTGATAAAAATCCACAAAATCCACTGCTGATGGATGCCCGGGATAAGGGGCATAATGATGAGTGATTCGCTCACGGGCATTCCGCCATACCAAAACATAGGATAACGGATATTTTTCAATGGCTGGCAATAAAGTCTGTGTCCACCACAAAGAATCGGGGATTCCTTCATATCCCGTTTCCGTCAGGGCTATTGCCTTATCATGTTGTTTGCCTACACTATCAATTATAGCCAGCCCCTTTTCAAGATTCTTTAGATATTCGCCCTTATCCGACTGATACGTATCTAGCCCCACTAAATCAATAATCGAATCTCCCGGATAACGCTCCATGTATTCCGCTACCGACTGTGGCTCCGAACCGGGCGAATAGGCATATAATAAATGGTTCACCCCTTTATCCTTTAATGCATCTATTGTCATTTTCCATAATGCTTTATATTCCTCCGGAGAACACAGAGCCGCACCCCACCAAAACCAGCTTCCCGTATGTTCATGCCATGGCCGGAATAACACCGGAATTTTTTCTCCGGTAGGTGCCTGTAAGGAATTCATAAAATCAGCCAACATGTTCAACCATTTAGCGAAAAGCACATGATTATTTCCGGATGGCAATATCGATTTCACTACCGTCGAGTCAGAAACATCCCAAGAGTCGCCTCCCGTAGCAGGATTACGGACATGCCAACTTAATGAAATCATTCCACCACGCTCATATTGATTGATAATTTCCTGACGAATCTTATCGAAAGCAACTCCATCCAGATTCAAAGAATCACCCAGTTCTAGATGTCCCAAGTCAAAACTTATAACCGCAGGATACTCCCCGCAAACGCTTTTTACATCTGATTTTCCAGATTCCCCTTCCCACCCGATACCATATACCGTATCATCTTGGTGACCAAACATAATGCCTCGCGAAGAAGTAGTTTTTAGATTTTTGAGTAGATTTTCTGCTTCTGGGGTACGGGAACTAGAACAACCCATAATGGCACCGGCAAGGAATACCAATGTCCCCCACAGACAGTAACTGTGATTTATGTTTTTCATCGTATTTTATTTAATTGCACTACAAAGATAGGTTATCACTACTTTATAAAATGATACAATTTTATCCTATTCCTATCTTAATTTTATAAATACAAACAAGAGGCTTTATTCACCTCTCAATGATAAAGCCTCTTGTTTGTATTTATAAAATTAATCCTGTCAATTATTTCATTGATGGTAAATCGGCTCGTGTAATTACATACTCCTGAAGCATCGCATCTTTCCACCATTCAGCATCGGCATGTTCATGATTTTCGAGTGTTTCTGCGTTATATTGATACCAAGGCATAAAGAAAGACCATCTTGCATCCGCATTCCACTGCTCGGATATCTTTGCCACACTTCCGCATTCGCTAAGAGCTACTAATTTTTGCGAGTAATCCGAAGCGATCGATTGATATTGATCCGCTATTTTTATTCCGTTTTTCTGATCATATATATCACGTCCTATAATATCCACATACTCATCACCCGGATAAAATGCATCATCATGACCTTGCGTCGTCCATACCCAAATCAGATTATTTATACCTTCTTTCTTAAAATATTCAAACATGTAAATCCATAATTTGCGATAAGCTTCTGCTCCGGCCGCCCCCCACCAAAACCAGGCTTTTCCACCGTTAAATTCATAAATATTACCGGCTGCTTCATGAAGCGGGCGCCATATAACCGGTATCTGTTTAACCTGCAATAGCTTAATACACTCCGATATTTTTAAAAGATCAGCTTGTACCACTTTATTTTCCCAAGTACCCTCGATGGTCGCGTTCTCTGTTCGAAAATCAGTTTCTTCCGGCCTGTAAGTTACCTTGTCCGAATTTTCAGAAACCGGTACATTCCAATGCCAGCCTGCCCCGATCAATCCCCCGTTATTCCACCAATCCTCTACAACCTGTGTTTTTGAATAATCAATCCAGCTATTCTCGCCGGAAGCGAATAAATGAATATAATCGAAAAAAGCAATTGCCGGATATTTACCGGTAGCCTGATATACCAATTCAGCCTCAGCAATATTCCAATTTACATTCGCCATACTACCCGAAAGAACTTTCTTCCCATATATCTCCAGCAAATAGTCATACACCTTCTTTGTCTGGCTCATCGGATTTTCAGTACAAAGCGAAAGATCAAGAGGCTTCGATTCGTCAACCGATTGAGTTTTAAATGATATCCGTATCTCTTCAACCGACACTTTTGTCGGCCCGAATATAACTCCTTTCGGAATAATCAACTCATATTGCCTTCCTTTCTCCAATCCATTTAATGTTATGGTAGCATTTTTCAAATCGGACGTTATCTTCTCTACCACCCCTCCCTCTTTGATCGACACGAGCGAATGATAAGCCGCAGGCGTATTCACATTTTGGTCGAAGGTTAAAACAATTGTCGTTTTCGGTGGTACTACTTCTACCGACCCATCCGGGAGTGTGCTCCCCGTTAAGCGGGGAGCCACTAACTGCACTTCTTTTTCAGATCCATCACTTCCACATCCAAAAAAACACAAAACAGACACACACACACTCAAAAGCCGTAATATAAATTGATTCTTATTCATTTATCTATTTTTAATACTAATAAATTATCTGCACATGGTTTATTTGAGACTTACCGATTGGATGATATAATTTTTGCCACCGATAATCAGTCCCGATTCTTGAAGTTTAAGAAGCGTTTCTGCCGTTACAGGCAACTCAAAGTCGCCTGTAATATCAAAATATTCCGTTCCGGAAGCAATCTCACCCCACCCATTCGGCGATTTGAATGATCCTTGCGCATCGGCTTGTACATCTGATGTTTTCACCACAACACGCTGCCCGGCTTTTGCTCCCGCAAATTTATCAGCTCCTATTTCAGCGTATCCGGCCCAGTTTCCTACATCCTTCGGGCCTTCGTAAATAACTACTGCCTGGCTACGCTCTTCCACAATAGTTATTTTTGTAATTGTCACTTCATGCCCACCAATAGCGAGACCGGTTGCAACCAAATTATTTACATCATTGTCAGTAAGGCTTACATCCAATACCTGCACAGTTCCGGCAACATATCCCATATCCATAATGTCATTCGGAGCAGAATAGTTATCCAATGCGGGCCAGCCTGCTTGTTGCGACATCAATTTCATTTGCCACCAAGTTTCATTGGTATCATTGGTGATATAAAAAACACGCATATACATACCTGATTTCAAACCTTGCAATGCAGATGCGTCTAACGTAAAGTTCACCCAATTTCCAAGATTATGCAGCCCTTCAAAAACGGTTGTCTCAATAATGTTCGAACCAATAATGTCAATCATATAAGCAATTTCTCCATTCGAAGAGATCAACTTCAATTCTGTATTTCCGTTGGCATTGGCCGGAATTGAAATATATAATTGATCACCCAACAAAATATACTGCACGGACAATCCGTTTAACTGCACATCAGTTAGTTTTTCTCCATTTTTCACCTCCACAATTAAGACACTGCTGCCATTTACACTTTCTTCGGGTAATACCGGAATATAACAACACTCCGGTTTCTCTACTGCAAGCGAACTACAAATTACTGTTTCGCCATTTTTTAAAGTCAATATAATCTCACCCGATTCAGCATCTACTGGTACCGTGACAGTCAGCTCTACGGCTGATGTCGCTATTACATCTACAGTTTTATCCCCTCCAAAAGTTATAGCCGTCACTAAGTCTAAATCAGAGCCCTTTAAAGTAACCGCCTGTCCTGCCGGCACATTGGTTGGGTCATACGATTCCACTATCGGTTTCAATGTTTCAATCATTATTGCAACCGTTTTTCCACTACCGGTATTCAAAGTCAATTCACCACTGTGTGCGTTTTCAGGCATCGCAACTGTAATCCGGGCAGTCGTTTTTGAATCTGGCACAATTGCATTCTCTACGTTTTCAAATCGAATATCTGTTATTAGCTCCATATTGACCCCATTAATTGTTATGAGATCCCCCCCTTTAATGCCGGTACCTTTTACTATGGCCAGCTGTTCGGGCATAGCCATCACCAAATTAGCTGCAATCACTTCTTCTCCCGAATAAGTAATCAACACAACCGGCTCATCTGCTGCATTTTCAGGTAATACAAAAATTAAGTCATCATCTTGTCTTGCAAATTCCACTTCATTTTTTTCACCCAAACGAATCTTTTCCACCAACTCAAGATCGTTTCCCTTTATGGTAATTACGTCCCCCGGCTTTTTATCAAGTAAATTCTGTATTTCATGTACATTTGGCAAAACAACTTCTAAAATTTCTTTCGATACAATTTCAATAGGAATAGCCGCCGTATCTGCCAATGTTATGTTTCCGGTTTTTGCGGTCATTGGAACATCCAACACAATTTTAGATCTTTCCCATGTTTTAAACGCCTTAAATTCTACAACGACATCGTCCGCGAAGATAACCTTCTGAATCAGATTCAGATAGTCCCCTTCAATGGTTATCTCATTGCCTGGCTTTAAAATAGCCGGAGAAAATCGGTTAAATACGATTGGCTCCGTATAAGTAAGCTTGGTTTTCGTAACCAATGTTTTTCCGTTTGCCAATTCAAGCGACACAAAACCGGGTTCTGCATCTTGAGGAATAACGATCTGTATACGCTCCTTATTCACTTGACGAATATCCGTTATAACAATCTGTTCGGGCAAAATCACTTTCACCACCTGATCTAAGCCCCGGCCGATAAAAGTCAACTCTCCTCCGCGCAGAGCAGGCGACGGACCAAAAACTTCAAGAGTGGTATTTCCAGCCGACTTATCATCGTCTTTATCGCAAGCCGTAAATAAACCTGTAAGCAATATAAATGCAGTAAACAGGATTGATTTTATATTATTCATTTATTATATTCTGTTTTTAATATTAATCTATAAATGCGCCCTTTATATACCAAATATTGGGTATCTCATCACTTCTCAACCACCCGTACATTATCAACATAGAATGTTGGATTACAAGGTGTCCCTGTCACTCCACCGGTACCATTTACCAAAAGAGAAAGGCCCGAATAATGCCCTATCCCCATTGGCGACTTCAAATCCTCTCCCGCTGCATTAAAACGAAAATCGGTCATAGGAATTGCAACCGTAATCCACCCATTGGTCGAATAACTACCGGTTACAGACCAAGGCATCCACAATGCGCGTGGATAAGTAGCAGACGCAGCGTATCCGTTATTCGGATTTCCACCATTTGAAGTTTCCTGCCAATTCATCCAAACCTCTTCCGCTCCCGTAAAAATAAATTGGAATGCCGACGATGACCATACGTCCGGTACGTTAACCTCGAATTTAAGCACGTAATCTTTCAGGTTTCCGGCATCTACAAAGTCCGGATCATCCTGCCGATAAGTCCATCGCTCATAACCGAAATTCGAATCGTCCCATTTCTCATCATCCATTTCTCCATGAAAAATCAGATACTGCCCGTTTACACCATTCTCAGTTCCATACCCATATCCTTTATGCCAACCATGATGATAACCTCCATCCGGATAAATCCGGTCAAAATCAAGAATCAGATTCCGATCATCCCGGAAATGGAAAGAGCTTTTACCCGTACCATAAACAGAAATAATCTCAATCGGCCCTTTTGTTGCATTTTCAGGAACGATCACCGACACGTTATTCACATCTTGGCTCACTATTTCAGCTTCTGCACCACCCGGAAAAACCACTTTCAATGGTACCGCTTCATCATTTACGAAATACATCCCCTGAATCTGAGCCATATCACCCGCTTTCACATACTCGCATGTCATAGCTGTGGCTGCCGGAACAGGCACTTTCGTTTCGAAAGTAAATTCACAGGAATCATTATTTGTATAAAGGCGGATTAAATCCTCTTTCAATCCGGGTATTTCATTTGGAATATCTACTATAATCGCATTGTTCGTTACGAAAGAGGGATTAAGTTTCGCCTTTCGGTCATTAAACATAATCTTATTGACACTCCCCATATTCTCTCCGATAATGGCTATTTTTGCACCCAGATAGGCACTGTTAAGCAACGAATCCGATTTCAACTCATCACATGTTCGTATATAACGGACAATCGGAGTCCCGCCGTTCTTCGAGTCATTATCGTCATCCGAACAAGCATTAAATAAAAGTATTGCACCGGCAATCAGGCCGATATTTAAAATATGATTCTTCATAATTTTGTAGTAGATTAAGGATTAAAACTGATAGTCGACAGGATCCTGCAAAATCGAAGGAGTCTTCGTAATAGTTTCCGCCGGAATAGGCAATATCAGATTACTTTCCGTAATATGAATCTCCGCAATCTCCTGATTCAAATAAAAGGGGGTACCCTTACCATCTTCTTTCGGATCGACCGAAGTGAATCCGCCATGATACATACTTCCTGTATTTTTATCAGTTATGGCGTAAATACCATTATTGATATATTGGCGCTCACGTTTCATCTCGTTCAGATATTGCAATGCTGTTGCCATACTACGGTAACTCATGCGTTTTATATCGAAGAAGTTAATACTTTCAAAAGCAAACTCCACACGTCGTTCATGAATTAAGTCATTATATGAAACCGTTGATTTGCTCCAATCCAAATGTGCCCGGTTACGAACTTGTTTAAATACATCTACCGCCAACGCATCCGAAGTTGAACTTCCCGCTCCGATGCAAGCCTCTACATAACATAAATAAATATCGCTCAGACGTAACAGATACAGGCAGTTTCCTGCATCCTGGTTAGAAGCCCCTGCAAGATTGTCACAATCCGCACTCGCTCCGATAAGATATTTGCGAATATGAGCCAGCATTTCATTCGGTTGTTCTGTCGTTTCGTCTGCCGAATAATTTTCATAAACATAACCACCTCCGGCAAGATTAGAATAGCTGTCACCCTGGCGCATAAAAGTAAGGTCACGTCGTTGGTCTCCCGTTTCAAAAGCTTCTTGCAAACTCAATGTAGGCCCTTTACCGGCACCCCAACTCGAACCTTGAGTTAAAATAGCACTTCGGGAATGTGCAATATTCCGCCCGTTACCATATCCATATCCACTATTGGTACATAAAATCGAAAATAATGATTCCGAACAAGTATTGGCTACCGGATAAAACAGCGTCGTCAAATCCTTATACAACTCCAGACCACTGTTTTTGATTACATCTTCTGCGTAAGCTTTTGCCGAGGCAAAATTGTTTGCAGAATTCGCATCTTCAAGATGCGACGCCATTGTCAAATGTAATTTGGCAAGCATCCCGGTCGCTGTATATCTGCTGCAACGACCATTCTGGAAGGGTTTATCCGGAAGATTATCTTTAGCGAACTCCAGGTCCTGACGTATAAATTCATAAACACTCGACTGACGATGACGTATTACTTTATCGCCCGATATATTGTTGTTCGTAATGATCGGCACATTCTCCCAATACTCGGTAAGCAGGTAATAAGCCATGGCTCGCACACAGCGAGCTTCCGCCAACGCCCGGTTTATTACTGTTTCCGATATTCCATTTGCACGAGCCGCATCCGGCATTCCGTTGATGATATTATTGCAGTATGACACCACACGAAACAAACCGTTCCAGCCTTGCTTCAGATAAGTATTCCCGTTTTGGAATGTCATCAGATAAAACTGCCCCTCTTCCGAATAAGTATAGAATAAATCCCCCGCAAGCTCATCGCCCGCCATCCACATGAAATTCATGTCATAATCCTGCCATACATAGGCGGCATATAATGATGCGGTATTGGCATTAATCGCATCCTCGGAGGTATAATAGGTTTCCAACACCTGCTTATCTTCCGGTACCACATTCAAAAAATCTTCACAAGATGTTGCCATACCCAGCAAAAGCGATGACACACATACCGACTTAAATAAGTATTTTATATTATTCATAATTGTAGTCTTATCCAGGTTAGAAAGTAATATTTACACCCAAAGTATACACACGCGGAGCAGGATAGCGCCCCATATCCACATTCGACAAACGGGCATCCTGATTATAGGATCCGATCTCCGGATCCAACCCCGAGTAATTTGTAAAAGTGTACACATTCTGCACATTAAAATACAGACGACAGTTTTCCATTGCCACTTTCTTAATCCACTGTTTTGGCAAATTATAGGCAAGTGAAATATTCTGGATACGTAAATAGCTTCCATCTTCAATCCAACGGTCACTCATACGATTATTCCCATTCAGTCCGTTATTACTCCAACGTGGCAGCGCTGCGTCCGAATTGATGATATAACAGTTCGACGGATCGGTCGGATTAGATAAATCCCCATCTGTATAACCCAAACGAGCCCGGCTCAAAGCTGTTACACTCTGATTATCCCACGGCGAATCGAGTGCTTCGGTTTTCACCCGTACATAGTTCAGGATATCGCCCCCTACCGAACCGGTAAGGCCAATTCCCAACTCCCAGTTTTTATAACGGAAATTATTAGTAAAGCCAAAAGTGAAATCCGGATTCGGATCACCGATAAAGGTCTGATCAAATTCATCGATCACGCCGTCCGGTACTCCGTCCGGCCCACTCAAATCTTTAAACTTCACATCCCCGACCCATGAGCCCGAAGTACGGTGAACACCTATATTTTTAGGACGGGGTGAATTTTGCACATCGTCCGCATCTTTGTAAAGACCATCTGTCTTATATCCGTAAAATACACCAATCGGCTGCCCCACAGTAACCACTGCTACAGTCTGAAAGCCGGCATACCAGTCGAGTTTGCTGTAAAGCGGTGTATTCAGGTCATCGAGCGCCTTCACTTTATTGCGGTTAATCGACACACTCAGATTCGAATCCCATGTAAAATCGCGGGTAGCTATATTGTGTGTATTCAAAGAAATATCGATCCCTTTATTATCCACCTTTCCGATATTCATAAAAGGGGTCTGTATATCGTTGCCTTCCGAACCACCCAAAACCGGCGATACAGAGGGTTGTAATAACAAATCTTTTGTCGTTTTATAATAAGCATCCACCGTCAGATCCACTCGCCCGTTAAACAATCCGAGATCCACCCCGGCGTTATATTGAACAGAGGCTTCCCATTTCAGATCCGGATTTGCATTATTCGACATGCGATAAGCCGTACCCCAATAAGATGCAAAAGCACTCATTGTAGAACCATATAAATAGGTTTTAATATTATCATTTCCCACATGTCCGTAACCCAGGCGTAGTTTCAGATTCGAAAGCCAACTCTGCGAACCTTCCATAAACGACTCGCTACTGATTCGCCATGCGGCCGCTACCGATGGGAAATATCCCCACCGATTATTCGATCCGAATTTTGACGACCCGTCCGCACGCATGGTAGCTGTCAGCATATAACGATCGCCATAATTATAATTCAGACGGCCAAAACCGGAGACTTTCGTTGCTTTATCTTTCCAGCCTTCATTCGAAGTATATTTACCATCCTCTCCGATTACATGAATAATATTCGATGAAAGCCCGTTCTTCACCAACTGAGTTCCTTCCCAACTCGATTTCGAAGCCTCCATACCGGCCATGAAGTTGATATTATGTTTTCCGAAATTCTGATTGTATGTTGCGTAGTTTTTCCAAATCCAATACAGACTGTTCTCCTCACGCTGCATAATCTGCACATCTTTATTCTCAAGCAACCCGTATTTATAACTTGGCTTGAATCCTTTATTGATATTGTTCGACGCGTCAAAAGCAAAATCAGAACGAAAGTTAAGCCATTCGAACGGCGTGATCTGTGTATACACATTCCCCATCACTCGCTGGCGGAACAGCGAGTTTTTCTGATCTTTTGTCAAGGCTACCGGATTATAAATAGAAGACCCATTTACGGTTTCCGGCCCGGCATAATTTCCATCGAAATCGTAAACCGGCACTGCCGGCGACATTACCGCAGCCTGCATCACCACTCCATTAATTCCATCGTTATTGATAATTGATTCATGCGTACGGGCGTACGACAAAGAGGAGCCGAATTTCACATACTTGTTCATTTCGGCATCGATATTCATACGTCCGGTATAGCGCTTAAAGTTTGAATTCAACAGCAAACCATCCTGGTCCATATACCCCAGCGAAAATGCATACGTCACTTTATCCGTTCCGCCACTCACGGCCAGACTATGATTCTGCATCCATGCATTACTCGTTACAGCATCCTGCCAGTCAGTACCTACCCCTAATAATGACGGATCAAGATATGCCTGATCTACATTTGGCAGCATACCCTCATCAAACAACTGACGCTGATAAATACCAAATTCACGCAAATTCATCATATCGAGCTTTCCTACACGCTGCTGCAAAGCCCCATACCCATCATAATTGATCTTGACAGCTCCTTTTTCTCCACGGCGAGTAGTAATTAACACCACACCATTGGCACCTGCCGCACCATAAATAGCGGTAGCCGATGCATCTTTCAATACGGTCATTGATACGATATCGTTAGGCGAAATCGAAGCAAGCGGATTCGCTTTATTTTGTCCGTTCGAACCTCCCGACCAACTGAAACCGGCTGTCGAAGTACCCTCTCCACTCATTTGAATTCCGTCGATAATGTACAACGGCTCGTTTGTATTGTTGATTGAACTCGCTCCGCGGATACGGATCGAGTTAGCTGCCCCCGGAGCGCCTGAGTTAGCCTGTACCTGAACACCGGCTACGCGTCCTTGCAGCATCTGGTCGATATTCGTCACAACCGACTCACGAAGTTTTTCTCCCGAAATACTCGAAACCGATCCGGTAAGGTCGGTCTTCTTCATCGTTCCATAACCCACCACTACTACTTCATCAAGCAATTCCGTATCTTCCTGTAGTGTTACGTTTACAGATTTCTGTCCATTCTTCAATGTAACCTCCTGTGGCTTAAAACCGATAAAAGAGAAAACCAATACCGCCTTATCCGTCGGCACATTCACACTAAAGTTACCGTCGGCATCTGTTACACTTCCTGTTTTAGTTCCTTTTACAATAACATTTGCCCCTATAAACGGCGTTCCGGTCGTTCCGTCTGTAACTTTTCCGGTAACAGTGTTCACTTGGGCTATCACATGACTACTCAGAAAGAGCGTCATGAGAAACAACACAATGTTTTTCATATAATAATAATTAGATTTATGGTTTCAGCAAATTGCTTAATACAAAAATAGAGTCTACCAAACGGGTAAACAAATACAATCTTATCTGAAACTAATACTCTTTTACAAAAGAGAAAACATTTATATATTTAGTCAATTATCAACTGATTCACACGATGATAACTTGTAATTCGATTCTTTAATAAGACGAATAGTCGTATCCTCTGCGAAAACAGAATTCAACCCCTGCTCTTCCTGTGCCGGATCCCCCATATAATCATCCCCTCTGCTCCAAAACACACAATTCGGATTCTGCTTTGCAAAACCACCCCATGCCCAAAAATTACATCCCGCTATCAATCCTGATTGTTTTTTATCCGTCACAATCCGATCAAAAACAGCCTTATAATAACGGTCTCTCACCACTACCGGAGCTTGTTTTTCAAAACGGAAACCATCTCTCGGAAACCCGAATTCCTCTATTACAATCGGCTTTTTATATTTCCGTGCAACAATCAGGTGTTTGTCAATATAATGGTGTGTATTTTCAATTGCAGCCGGCAAGTATTCAGCCAAACTATCCGCTTTCACCCATCCCCAATTATAGGGCCAGATATGTATATTCAGGTAATCGATATGCTTATTGGCATGAATCTGTTCAAAAAGAGCCATATCGTTTTCACATCCCCATTCCCCCTCACTGCCGGAGGACACCAGATGATTCGAATCGAGCGATTTTATCAAAGAAGCGGTTTCAGCCATCCATGTGGCAAAAGATTCTTTATTTTCGTTCGAAAAAGCACGAGGTTCATTTCCTATTTGCCATGAAAGAATAGTGGGATCGTCGGTATATTTTAGCTGATTATACCGGTTCGTACGCCCGATTATATCACGCACATAGTTAGCGAATAATGTTTTCGCAGCTTCCGACTGTTGAAACTGACTTACATATTTCATATAAGCGGGCCACCCGTCAATTGCCGGCACTACCGCTTTGCCATATCCGGCCCATTCAAGATAAACCGAATATCCCCCACTCCACTCCCAGGAGTTGTTCAAATACAATACAGCGGTCATATCCCGCTTATGCAATTCATTCATAAAAAAATCAAGACCGTCTAAAAGCGTGTCATTATATACCCCCGGTGCTGTTTGTAGGGCCGGCTCTACTCTTGTTTTCACACCGTCAGTCCCATTCGCACCCACCAACACACGCAAGTTCGTTATGCCTGTTTCCTTCATCAGATCGAGTTCCCGACACAACCGTCTACGGTCACCGCCCAGTCCTTCCGACCCAAGAATTGCTCCATACCAAAAATTCGTTCCGATAAAATAATACGGCTTCTCTTTACGGATAAATTGCCCGTTGTCATTGATTCGGATAAATGTATTCTGAGTAGTAGCCGGAGTATTGAGCAATTGTTTTTTCAACCATCCTTGCCATTCCTCCCATTGCTCCTGATACCAGTAATGGCCACTTTCAAGATAAAGCCGAAGTTCCTTAGGAGCCTCCACCTGATTATAAGCCGAATAAAGAGATGTTGGCGGACACACTTCATCATTATACCCCCAGCTAAACCATCCCGGCACTGAAATATAACGCGCGAAATTAGCCACATCGTAATATCGGAGCGTGCCTACATCCGGCTTATCGCCTGTATTTTTATTGTATAAATAATGGGGCCAGCCACCCGCACGTTTCTGTAAAAATGCTTCATGATCGCATAAGGCCGGATGAAGCGCTGCAAAAAAAGTAACCCTCGAATCGAGCGACGCTGCTATCATAGACAAGGCTCCCCCCTGACTCGATCCTGTCACCCCTAGCGTTGTTCCGTCAAACTGAGGTAACTGACAAATAAAATCCACGGCCCGAAGCGAACCCAGAATTACTCTGTGATAATAAAACCGTCGAGTATCTTCGCTACAAAAAGTCCAGTATTCTTTCAGAGCTCCATCCATCAGGTTATTATAAAAAGAACGTTCCATTGTAACCGGAATACCGTGTACTCCCACTTCGAGCGTAATCACCTTGCCGGGAGCCGTATAGGTATCACCCGTATACGGACGTATTCCAGCTCCGGGCACACGCAGCAAAGCCGGATATCTACCCTCTTTTTTAGGAACACTCAATATCCCATAAAAACGCGACTCACCCTGGTTGATCCGGAAGTTTACATGATATACATTATCGGTTGCCGTACACAATTCCGGCAAAAGAGTCATTTGCGGATTCAAAGGCATCGTTCGGGCCAAAGCAAGTTCATTCGCCCAAAAATCACGAAAATCGGCAGGACATTCCGCTATCGGCGATAATTTATCGGGGGCGAACCCCACATTCGCCAATCCATCATAAGTACGGCCTCCTACATACGCTTTTACTTTACAACGCAAAAATCCGGGCGTTTTCAAACTACCACGCAAGGTAAGCTTTCCGTTTTTCAGCATCACACCCTTTTTCGATTCGACCGGATACATTTCCGGGCCTAACTCATAATCAATGGTAACTTCTGACAATGGATTTTGGGCTTTAAAAACCTGAATGGTAAACGTACACGTTTCATTCAGGTTATATTTCCAATCCGCGTGATCGGGCGATACCTGCACACGAATCTCATTGCCTCTGATCTGAGCAAGCATTGCAAACAGATGGCAGAGACAGCAAAAAATTAAAAAGATTTTCTTCATGGATATAGCTTTTGATTAATACAAAGCTAAGAAATCGAGAATAAGCATACTGATACTATATTATCATATTATCATCTTCTTTTTCCTAAAATTCTCACGAAACTCTTTCGGAGAACAACCTTTCTTTCGCTTGAAAATACGATTGAAATTGGAGAGATTATTAAATCCACATTCATAGCATATTTCGGCTACAGAATGCGTAGAGTCGACTAAAAGGCGCGAAGCAAATCCCAATCGGATATCAATCACATAATCCGAAAGCGTTTTTCCGGTGCGTAGTTTAAAGAAGCGGCTGATTGAAACCGGTGTCATTCCAACGATATCACTTAACGTACTCAGACGAATATCCTCTTTATAATGATCTTGAATGTATTTCTGCATTTTCTGCACTCGCCGACTGTCTGAATAAGTATCTATTTTAGCAAAAGATGAACTCGATAATACGCGGGCATCGTCATATTGCGACAATTCATACAAGATGCGCAAAAAGTTCATTACAGCATAGAAGCCTTGCTCTTCTATAGCCAGCCTGTCAAGATAATTATATACCTTCATAATGGCCTGCACCGGAAAAGCAATTCCCTGTTGTGCCCGTTCTAGCATTTTCCGAATAGAATCAAACTGATTCTTATTAAGAAAATCGCGCGAAAAAAGATCATTCGAAAACTGAATCGTTATTTCCCGTATCTCTTTCGACCGACATTCGTGTTGCTCCCATACATGCTCAAGTTCTTTGCCGGTAATCAATACCAGCTCATAATTGCCAATTACCTCAGACGAATCACCAACTATCCGCTTCACGCCGGCTGCTGATTCAATAAAATTCAGTTCATATTCGGCATGACAATGAATCGGATAGGAAAACTCTGTTTTTCTGCGATCGGCAATATAAAAGCAATCCCGGTCAGAAAGAGGGGTTATTTCATGAATTATATATTCAGCAGGTTCCATGGTAGATTTACTTGTAGTATGTTTTTACAAACATATTTATTAAATTACATATATTTACTATTAGAGTCTTTTATTTTAACAGTGTCCGTATAAAAAGGGCTATAACCTATTACCTAAGTTATAACCCCTGTTATTAAAAAATACAACGAAACTATCTTACCGCACAACAAAACTATCAGTCAGTAAACTATCGTCCGAAGAGGAACCACCTACCATCACGATAAATTCTCCCGGCTCTACTACTTTTTTCATTTTCTTATCATAAAAGGCTAGTTTATCAGGCGTAATTTTGAAATTAATCACCTTACTCTCTCCCGGCCGAAGGGTAACCCGCATAAAATCTTTCAACTCTTTTACCGGCCGCGACACACAACTATACTTATCGCGTATATAAAGTTGTACAATCTCTGTACCTTCCCGATCGCCCGTATTCGTCACTCTGACAGATGCCGTAACCGGATCGTTCGCATCCACCTCCGCAGCCGAAAGCGTCAATCCGTCATACGCATATTTCGTATAAGACAAGCCATGTCCGAACGGATAAAGCGGCGTACTCTGTTTACCGGCTGCATACGGATGAAAATATTGCGAAGGCTTATGGTTATAGATCATTTGCAACTGCCCCACACTGCGCGGAATAGTAACAGCCAGTTTGGCCGACGGATTCACTTTTCCATACAGGATTTCGGCTACCGCCTGCCCTCCCGCCATTCCGGGGGCCCATGCCTCAACAATAGCAGGCAAATTGGCAGCGGCCCACTCAACGCCCAGAGGACGTCCGTTTACCAATACCAGAATCGTGGGTTTGCCCGAAGCGGCCACCTGCTGAATCAACTCATTCTGAAGCCCCACCAAATCAATATCCGAGCGATCGGTATCCTCGCCATCCGTACGGTCGGCCCACCGGTAACGCATCATATATTCGCCCGCCACCACGATATTCAGATCGGCCTGTTTGGCCTGATCGGCAGCCAGTTTCACCTTCGCCGGATCCATATTGCGCGGATCCCAGCCCTGATCGACAAAATCGAACTCCGTATCGGGAGCGATCTTTCTCAACCCCTGCAAGATTGTAGTTACATCTTCCGGATTTTGTCGGGCACTCCAGTCACCCAATATATTTTCATCGTCGGCATTAATTCCTGTAACCAACACCTTTTTATATTTCGTCGGGTCGAGCGGCAATACCCCCTCGTTTTTCAATAAAACGATACCATTGCGAGCAGCCTCCAATGCTGTCTGCCGATGTTCATCACAAAGGCGAATCTTCATACTCTGCTGTTCGTCCGCATAAGGATTTTCGAAAAGGCCCAGGCGGAACTTCACATCCAGAATACGGCGAACCGATTCGTCGATACGCGATTCGGGAATTTTCCCCTCCCGCACCAACTCAACCACCATCTCATTCCAATGTACACCGTGCATGTGCATATCCATTCCCGCCATGATCGATTGGTAAAACGCATCCTTCAAATCAACCGCAGTAGCGTGCAGGTCATGAATATGCTCAATATCCATCCAGTCGCTTACCACAAATCCCGGAAATTGCCATTCCTCGCGCAATACATCTTGCATCAACCATTCATTGCTGTGACAAGGGATGCCGTTGAGTTCGTTATGAGCAGTCATCAACGACATCGCCCCCGCTTTTACCCCCGCCTCAAAAGGAGGAAAAAACACTTCGCGCAACGTTCGTTCAGATAAATCCGCAGGTGCGCCGTTCGTTCCGTTGATTGGTTCGCTCCCCCCAACGAAATGCTTAATGCACGCAAGCACATCTTCCGAAGAGTTAAGAGCTCCCTGATATCCTTTTACCGATTCCACCCCCAGCAATGTAACCAAATAAGGATCTTCACCATACGTTTCGCCCACTCGGCCCCAACGCGGATCACGCGCCACCTCAACATTCGGATTGAAGGTCCAGTGCATATTCATCGCCCGCATCTCACGAGCCGTCTGCCGCGCGATGACATAGGCCGCGGCGGTATCAAACGAACATGCCAGGTTTATATTGGTAGGGTACACTGTATTGTGGGGAGCGTTCGCATTTCCGTGAATCGCATCGATACCGAAAATAAGAGGAATCTGCAATCGGCTCTTCATGGCAAGCGACTGCAAATAATTTGCCTCCTCAAGCGTCAATACATGCAAGAACGAACCGATCACACCCTGTTCGGTCCATTTTTCAATATCTTTTTCAGTAAGGCCCGGATAAAAAGCATTGGCGGTATTATTCTTCAACTCGTCGGCCGTCATTACGGCACTATTGGCCTTGATATGCTCTACCCCTACGAATTGGTTCATCTGCCCCACTTTCTCTTCGAGCGTCATTTGGCTCAGCAAATTTTCGACGCGCTCTTTTACGGGAGCCGCCGGGTCTTTATAAACGTCATTGCTACTCATTGCTGTAGTGCAAATACAAGTGTTAATCATGATCGCGCTGATTAGTTTGTTCATTGGTATAAATATTATTTGGCTATTAGATAAACTGACAAAATTGAAGCTCTTGCAAAAAAGAGCTGCTTGCGAACCATTTAAATGTGATGATAAAGCGCTCAAATATAAACACTATTTAGTAAAAACAACATATACAATATTATCAAACACTGATACCTATTGAACCGAATTATATTTAATACTACTCCGCGCTTTATTCACCATAGTCTTTTAGCTGCTTCTTCACGAAGAATTCAATGATCGTCCGCGAAGAACCTGACGATTGCCCGCGAGCAACTCGAACGTCGCTCCCCGGGCAACGATCAGATTCCTCGCGAACGGCATTCGGGTTCTTCGCGGGCGACGATCAGGTTGCTCGCGGACCATCATTCTAACAGAAGGGAGATATATGCGCTGGAAGAGTGATTAAATTTCGGGACGTTGCTATTTCGAGAAAGACTGAGGTTGTAGATATTGAAAAAAGTAATTATTTGAGTGGGACACTTTATGTTTTTAAACCACACACATGTAATTATAATAATTTTGACATATATTTTAGAGTATAAACTATTATATTTGCCTTGTATTAAATTTATATAATTACTTATACTATTTATTCATGGGAAGAACTTCTACACTTTTTAATTACAGATCAACATTGGCTGCTACATGCATGCTATTTACAACTGGTATTTTTGCTCAGCAAACCACTGATCTCATTATTTCAGAATATGTTGAGGGATCAAGCAACAACAAGGCGATTGAAATTTTCAATGGCACAGGTGCTACTGTCGACTTATCGGCTTACACCTTAAAGAAGCAAACAAATGGTGACGGTACTTTTGCTGACAAATATACCTTAGAAGGTTCATTAGAAAACGGCAAAACTTTCGTGTTAGCCCATGGCTCCTCAAACGCTGCTATAAAAAAAGTTGCCAATGCAACTACAACCAGTAACATCATGAATTTCAACGGAAACGATGCCGTTGCTTTATATAAAAATGACGCACAAATTGATTTGGTAGGTATACCTAATGATGCAAATGACTGGGGTAAAGACGTAACTCTACGTAGAAACTCAAATATTCTATCACCAAGCACTACTTATTCGGCAGCAGACTGGGTACAATTTGCAAAAGATAATATTGATGACCTTGGCAAACACACAATTTCAGCAGTAGCAAACCTAAGTGCTCCAACTTTCGAAAATTACGACCTGCAACTAGGATACAATAACACAGATCCTTTCTTTGCAACGAAAGCGATTGAAATTATCAATACAAATACAACCGGTAAGGTTTATTACACCACTGATGGAAATGAACCTTCAGCAAGTTCTAATCTTTATGATTTCGACGCAAACGGACCGGTTATATTCGAAGAAACAACAACTCTCAAAGCAATCGTAATTGACGGTGACAAAACAAGCGCTGTTACATCGGTTACATACAATGCTTTTCAGATGGAAAATGCATTTATGTCTGTTGCAGATTTAAAGTCTAAAGGCACATCAAGCACTGATTTCATAGCATTTATACCTAATAATTTCTATTATTTATTTGGCGGAGCCGACAACCATTATCTAAATGATGGTGAAGACAATATTCTGGTTTATGGTAGTAACATTTTCCCTGAAAATATTGCAGAAGGAACTCCGCTTACAGGAGCTTTAATGGGACATTATGTAGAGTATTATGGTTTAACTGAAATCAAAGACGTACAAGTATTAAAAAATCTGGCTGAATCAGAATTCGACGATCCAATCAGCCTAACTCCTGAAGTTCTTACTGCAAATGATATTATTACCAACTACACAACACACGAACATAAGTTGGTTACAATAAAAGGGATCACAGCTTTGGCAGACGGAACATTCAAAACATCAGCTACATCAAATATTTCGTTCTCTGAAGGAGATAAAAACATTGTGGTTCGCAACAACTTCAAAACACTTACTTCTGAGATCAAAAAAGATGTCGTTTATAATGTAACAGGTTTTGTTGCATCAAACGAAACAAAAGAAGGCGTAACAAATTATCAGATTTTCCCACGCTCAAATGATGATATCGTTGAAAATACAGGAACTGGTATC
>JAVVPN010000047.1:0-11075 GCA_036655755.1 Bacteroidales bacterium
ATGAAGTGGTAACGACCAACTCGGAGGTGTTTATAAATGACGGAACCACATTCAGTGCGTTGAACGCGGGATTGGATAAAGTGTCTTTGGGTAAGATTGCGATTGCCGATATCGATAATGATGGTAAACCCGATCTGTTGATTACCGGCACTACGGATAGCAAACCTACTCGTATTTATAAAAATGGTTTTGCAGCGGATCCAATCGAAGTTACAGCTCCGATGAATCTGAAAAGTATTGACAATGGTGACGGTACGGTAACATTGTCGTGGGATCGGCTGAATGAATTAAATCAACATTCATATAATTTTTATTTGCGTAATACAAAAACCGATCAGCTTGTTTTTGCACCGATGGCAGATTTAGCGTCGGGATTGCGCTATTTGCCGCAGGCGGGTAATGCGGGGTTGAATAACCGGATTACGATAAAACTGCCTAATGACGAGACGGACTGGGTATGGAGTGTGCAGGCGATTAGTCATGCCTTCCGAAGCGGACCGTTTGCCGAAGAGATAAAGGTGAGCGGAAATCAGTCGGGCGATTTGGAGAATTTGAAAGCGTTGCCTTGGGAAGCTGATTTTTCGGATGCTGATTTGTTTGCCGCTGACTGGACGATTGTGGACGTCGATCAAAACGGTAAGACCTGGAGTTATAACAGCAATAAAAAATGTGCCGAATATACAAGTGTGACTAAGGCCGATGATTGGTTGTTTACTCCTCCGATGACATTCGGAGCAGGAGAGCATCAGTTTACGTTTAGGTATCAGACCGGTTCCGGTCGGTATGCCGAGCAGATGGATGTCACTTATGGCAAGAGCTGTAATCCGGCGGATCATACCGCGATCATGGCTTCTTATGAGGATTTGAAAACAGCTTTAAGTCAAGAGAAAGAGATTAAAGCGGATATAGCGGAAGCGGGCACTTATTATGTGGGCTTCCATTTGCGTTCGGTTGATCCATGGGGATTAAGTCTGACGCAATTTAAGGCACAGTCGAACGCATTGGTATCGTTGATGCCGGCATCGGATAACGCTGCGGTGTATTATGATACAACGACCGGCACACTGGTTGTGGCTGATCGGGAGGTTACTCGCCTGCAACTGTTTTCGTCAGCGGGGCAGCTGGTTTTGTCGGAAAAGGGAAGTGTTTCGGCGATACCACTCGGACAATTCGCGTCCGGAATCTATCATGTGCGTTATTGCAAGGGGGATTCTTATCGTGGTTTTAGTTTTATAATCAGATAACTCGTATGGCTAAGAGATTAATTGGTTTATTGGTCTGGGCATTGTCTTTTCTATCGCTCAATGCCCAGGTCGGTCCGGTTATGAAGCACTCCGAAGCGGTCATACCGGAGTGTGACGCGGAGTTTAAACTATCGGAGGTGGTTTTATATGACTTCCGAAGTTTGTCGCGGCAAGAAGAGTCGACGGTGGCGTTTGGGGTAAAGGGTGCGGATTCTGACCGGATTACCTGGTCTGAAAATTTTGATACTCCTTTGGAAGGGTGGACGATTGTTTCTTCTAATTCTGCAACCGTTAATTGGAAGCAGCAGCAAATGACCGGTATCAAGAGTTTTGCTTCGGTAGATCCGGATGATAAGCAATCTATGTTTGTAGAAGGTCATTACCGGCTACCCCGGGAAGAGGTGTCGCTGACTTCGCCGTTTGTGCGATTGGGAAATCAAGAAACATTATCTTTTTATCTGGGGTATTCGCTTAATTTTTCAAGCTATTGTTCTCTTGAACTTTATCTGAATAAAAAAGATGGTTCGTCCCAATTTATTTGGGATACTACAAAAGGCGATTCGGCTCCGTTGAATTGGGTATGGCGTTTGGTCGATGTAGATCTGAAGGTGTTTAATGGGGAAGAGGTCTCTTTTTCGTGGATATTTAAAGGGTATCAAGGTAATTTTGCACTCGATCGGGTACGTTTGAAAAAAGCGGGTGTGTCTGATCAATTTGAAATAGAAGCGGGTACGGTTGTTTCGTTTGTCGATTTATCGCCCGATTTGCCGGTTAGCTGGAATTGGCAATTTCCGGGAGGCGAACCCGGTTTTTCAAAAGAACAGCATCCTGAGATTCTGTATAAAAGAAGCGGTGTATATGATGTGACTCTAACAGTGAACGAAGGGGAGAATTCGTCGACTCTTTGCAAGCAGGCTTTTATAAAGGTGGTGGGAAAAGAACCGCAAGCGGAGATCGTTCCTCCGGCTGCTTTTCGCGAAGTCAAGACGCATCTGCCGCTGATCGCCCCGCTTGCGCATGTGCGGTATACGGATGGATCGGCTAATTATCCTACCGAGTGGCTTTGGCAGTTTACGGGTGTGGACCCTGAGGGGGGAGAATTGTGGGTTTCGGATGAGGAATCGCCGGTTGTTTCTTATCAATACAGGGGGACGCAATATGTGAGCCTGCTGGTGCAGAATGAACAGGGGAGTTCTTCGAAAGACCTTTCTGTATTTGTGGGGTATGACGGCTGGATAAATAACTATCGGGCGGGAGATGAAACGGTGGTTTTTGATCTTGGGGATGGATTCGGCTATTTTCCGGGTTCGAACAAACTTAAAATAACGGATTATGCGGAGTATTTTTCAAAGCCGTCGCAACCGCTATTGCTTTATGGAATAAATCTTTACTTTTCAAAAGTTTTTGCCGAAGAGCTTTATTATCAGATTCAGGATATTCGTGTAGCTGTATGTAAGAATGAAAACGGAATACCGGGAGCTGAAATCGGGTCTACCTCGTGGCGGATAGTGGATCTTGATACGCCTACCGACGTCGCTTTGCGTCCAACGCTTTTTGAGTTTTCGAAACCACTGAAGATTCAGGATGATTTCTTTATCGTGATATCCAATATTCCGGAACCGGGTGAGACGGTAGATGTGCGTCTGGCCACCGCTGCATTTCGTAAGGAGGGTAACACCGCGTATCTTAAAACCAGAGACGGGTGGAAAGCGGCAAGTTCCTATTTCGGAAAAGACAGCCATACTTCGCTTTTGTTGTCGGCTTATGTTTTGCATTCGGTATTGGAGCCTTTTGAAACCGAATTGCAGGTGGGGGAAGGAAGAGGGATTGTCGAGGTGCCGGTTTTCTCCTATCTGGGATATGAGACTCCGGTAACAAGTGGTGAGTCCTGGTGTCGCATAACCGGAACCGCCAATGGCTTGACACTCGATACGCTGAGGATCGAATACGATGATATGCCAAAGGAAATCAATCGGCGGGAAGCGGAATTTAAGGTGACGGATGGTTTGCAACAAAAGTCTATACGTTTGGTACAGAGTATTGCTACCGGAATGTTGGAGGGCAACGAGGTGCATTCTTTATCGGTTTACCCGTCTGTTTGTGAGCGCGAGTTGCGGATAACAAGTGATAAGGAGGTGAAAAATATAAGGATTTATGATGTGCAGGGTGGTTGTGTATACGATCAAATAGCAAACGGGACTGATATCAGCATCGATGTGTCTGCTTTTTTGCCCGGAATATATATCGCGCATATCAACGAATCGGGCAACCATCATCAGATAAGATTCATAAAGAAATAATAGGGATAAGCTTAAGTATAGTCCCCACTGGTATTAATTTTATCGGTTATCATAGTTCGTTCCAACTAAAATTGTCTATTTTTGTGGTACGGAAAGCCGGAATAATGGCTTTCATACTTCTCTTTAATAAAACAGATCATTTTTTTCTATGCCCGTTATATTGAATATTGAAACATCGACAACGGTGTGTTCGGTGGCTCTGACCCGTGATGGCGGAGTGGAATTTCATAAAGAAGCCTTTGAAGGGCCTTCTCATGCACGTAACCTGGCTCCGTTTGTAGAAGAAGCCTTAAAATTCGCCCGCGAAAAAGGATATAACCTCGATGCTGTTGCCGTAAGTTGTGGCCCCGGTTCTTATACGGGATTGCGTATCGGTGTGTCGGAAGCAAAAGGTTTATGCTTTGGCTTGGATATACCTCTTATCGCGTTGAATACACTTCAGATTATCACTTGCTCGGTGATGTTTGGCGGCTGTTTCGGCGACGATGCTCTGTTTTGTCCGATGATTGATGCGCGACGAATGGAAGTTTATTCGGCAATCTACGATTTGGGACTGGGAGAAGTGAAGCCGGTATCGGCGGATATTATCGATGAAAACTCTTACAAGGAGATTCTGGATAAACAGCCGGTTTATTTCTTTGGCGACGGCGCCGCAAAATGCAAAGAGGTGATTAAGCATCCGAATGCCCGCTTTATCGACTCGGTATTGCCGGTGGCGTATGATATGATGGCCCTTGCGGAAATGGCATATCGCCGTCAGGATTTCAAGGACGTAGCGTATTTCGAGCCTTTCTATCTGAAAGAGTTTGTCGCTACTACTCCTAAGAATAAAGTATTAAAATGATTTCAAACAATTGAACGATGGAATATAATACCCAACTCAAGCGTATGGTGCTTCCGGAATATGGACGGAATGTGCAAAGTATGGTGGATCATGCCCTGACGATCGAGGATCGGGCAGAGCGCGCCCGTTGTGCGCAAAGCATCATTAATATTATGGGGAACTTGTTTCCGCATCTGCGTGATGTAGAGGATTTCAAGCATAAACTGTGGGATCACCTTGCAATCATGTCTGATTTTAAGCTTGATATTGATTATCCGTACGAGATTATCCGTAAGGAGAATCTGTATACGCATCCCGAAAAGGTAGCATATTCTCTTCCGAAGATTCGTTACCGTCATTACGGTAAGTTTCTTGAGCAGATGCTTGAAAAAGCGCGCCAGATGGAGGATACTCCCGAACGACGCCAATTGCTTTTGATGCTTGCTCATCAGATGAAACGTTCTTGTCTGAATATCTCGCGCGAAGGGGAAGTGGATGATGAGAAAATCTATAAAGATATCAGCGAATATACGCAAGGTGATATTGCGCTTGATGCCCAGACTTTACGTTTGAAAAACTCACGTGATATCCTTCAGCGAAAGAATAAAAATATGATTCGAAGAGCGGTTAGATAACCGCTTTTTTTATATATTGCAGAAACGAAATTTAACACCCACATTATGTCATCATTTATCATAGAAGGTGGCCACAAAATGCAGGGAGTGCTAACTCCTCAAGGAGCTAAAAACGAAGCGCTTCAGATTATCTGTGCCACGTTGCTTACCCCTGAAGAAGTGATTGTTGAAAATATCCCTGATATTCTCGATGTCAATAACCTGATACAACTTTTACGCGATATGGGGGTGAAAATCTCTCATCCCGCTGCGAATACCTATAGTTTTAAAGCTGACGAAATCAATATCGATTACCTTCACTCGGATGAGTTTTTGCGTAAAAGCGCATCTCTTCGCGGGTCGGTCATGATTATCGGGCCGTTGGTGGCCCGTTTTGGTTATGCCATGCTGCCAAAGCCGGGAGGTGATAAGATTGGCCGTCGCCGGTTGGACACTCATTTTCTGGGATTGCAAAAGCTGGGTGCCGATTTTGAATATAATTCAAACCGGCAGATTTATGAAATATCGGCTAAAGAGCTCAACGGAACATACATGTTGCTGGATGAGGCTTCTGTGACCGGTACGGCGAATATCCTGATGGCGGCCGTATTGGCAAAGGGTTCAACAACCATTTATAATGCCGCTTGCGAGCCTTATTTGCAGCAATTATCGAAAATGCTGAATAGCATGGGCGCGAAAATCAGCGGAATCGGATCGAATCTGCTGACCATTGAAGGGGTAGAAGCATTGGGGGGAACCCATCATCGTATTTTGCCCGATATGATTGAGGTGGGTAGCTTTATCGGTATGGCGGCAATGACAGGTTCGGAAATCACATTGAAAGATGTGTCGTTCGAAAACCTGGGTGTCATTCCGGATAGTTTCCGCCGATTGGGCATTACCGTAGGGCAGATCGGAGACGATTTGTATATCCCGCCACATGACCATTATACAATTGATTCGTTTATCGACGGGTCGATTATGAACATTGCGGATGCGCCATGGCCGGGACTGACTCCCGATTTGCTGAGCGTTTTGCTGGTGACTGCCACGCAGGCGAAAGGAAGTGTGTTGATTCATCAGAAGATGTTTGAGAGCCGCTTGTTTTTTGTGGATAAGCTGATAGATATGGGTGCGCAGATTATTCTTTGCGATCCGCACCGCGCTACTGTAATCGGATTGGATAATCAGTTTAAATTGCGACCGGCGGTAATGTCGTCGCCCGATATCCGGGCCGGAATTGCGTTGCTGATTGCCGCCATGTCGGCAGACGGTATCAGTCGAATCCATAACATTGAACAGATTGATCGTGGCTATCAGAATATCGATAAGCGACTGAATGCTATCGGAGCACGTATCACTCGTATTTAAACCTGCTTAATTATGATAAAAAGAGACGAACTGATTAAAATAGGACAATTCAATAAACCTCACGGATTGTCGGGTGAGTTAGCCTTTACTTTTACGGATGATGTGTTTGATCGCACGGAGTGTCCGTATATCGTATGTGAGATTGATGGTATCTTCGTTCCTTTTTTTCTGGAAGAATACCGTTTCCGGACTGATTCAACTGCATTGGTAAAGCTGATCGATATCGATAGCGCAGAGGATGGCCGTATGTTTACAAATCTGGACGTATATTTTCCGAAAGCGTATGTGCGCGAGGAGGAAGCTATGCAGGGCGGAAAAGACTTTTTCCTGAACTATAAAGTGATGGAAGAGACGCATGGCTACCTTGGGAATATCGTGGAGGTTGATGATGCCACTGCGAATGTTTTGTTCGTGATAGAGAATGAGGACGACGAGCAGTTGCTTGTGCCTGCAGTGGATGAGTTTGTAACCAATATCGACGAGAAAAACAAGGTTATTTATTTGAAATTGCCGGAAGGGCTTATTGAATAAGGATACTTATTATATAAAACGGAAGTCCCGTTATAAAATGAACGAACATTTTATAACGGGACTTCCGTTTTATGCCGATACGGGATCTGTTTGTTCGTAAGGGATATAGCACCAGAAGCAACTTCCGTTTCCTTTAATTGATTCGAATCCGACCTCTCCACCCGCAGCTACAGCGATTGCTTTGCTAATGGATAATCCTAGCCCTGTGCCTTGTGCAAAGGTATCTATTTTCTGAAACCGGCTGAATATCTTGGGCTGGTCTTCGGCTGATATGCCGATTCCGGTATCTTCGACATAAAAATAAAGTTGACTCTCTTGTATTTTGCATCCGAATCGGATGCTGCCTTCAGGTGTGAATTTGATGGCATTTGATAAATAGTTGGTCATTATCTGCATCGTCTTTTTGGGATCGATTTTTACCCATAAAGTGGGGTCGGGTGTGTCGCAGATTAATTCAACGGATGGATGAATACGTATTTTAAAGAGTGAATAAAGATGAGTGATGAATTGATGTAGGTTCACGTTGTCGGGTATGAACTCAATGTATCCGGCTTCTATCTTTGACAGGTCGAGCAGGTCGTTTATGAGATTTAGTAATAAATCATTATTGTGTTTTATCAAGTGCCCGAACTGGTGTTTGTCTTCCTGGTCTTCCGATTGAATAAGAAGTTCTGAAAAACCAACGATTGCATTCAGTGGGGTTCTGATCTCATGACTCATGTTCGCCAGAAATGCCGATTTTAATTTTTCGGATCGCTCGGCCTCTTTGACAGCATGAATCAATTCAGTTTGTTTGTTTCGGAGTCGATATTCGGTAAGCATTAATCGGAAGGTAAGAGTCACAAGAGTAAATAACGCAATGGATCCGAGCAGAATCAGATCTTGGTATTTTTTTAGTTTACTCTCAAGTTTATCTTCAATAATGCTATTGGGTGGAAGTTGGAATTCCCGGATTCCGAATTTCTTTAAATTGGCTTTGTCAAAATAGTAATAATTTTTGCTCCAGAAAACGAATGTCGGATTTTTCTTTTGGGAATAATAGAGACAAAGGTCCTCTGCAATTGCTTTGGCGTTTACTTCATAATCGGGGATACAGCCCCCTATCGCTACCGACTCTAATCCTAGTCCGGTTAGTGTGAAAACCGGAGTGGAAAGATGGTTCGGAATGATATCCTGTAGTGTATGCTTTGAAAAATATGATCCCTCGCTATCGATACGCCAAGTGCCGATTAGTATTGCACTATTCGGTGGGAGATGAGTGATTTGGTCTTTAATATCGCTTATTTTCGATTTTCGACTGTCTAGCAAGGTTAGGCTTAGTTCTGGATGTTTCTTGAGTTTTTGTTTTACCAGCGTTTGAATGGCAACGCCTCCGTATGAGTTATCCGAAAGAAAAGCGATGTTCGACACCGATGGGTAGATTTGTTTTATGAGGTTGATATTTGCGTCTACGTCATAATGGGTGAAATATCCGCCCCCGTTACCCAGTTGGGCTCCTTTTTGTTTTCCGTCAAACATATTCGGCACCCATTCGGACGAAATCGGTGCGTTGGGGAGTTCGAGTACGTTGTCGCTTACAAAACAGGCGTAAAAAGGAGTGTTTTGGTAAAGGGTATCTTGGTTTAGATATGCGCTCCAGGCTTCCTGACCTAATAGCAGAATTGCTTTCAGGTTTCCATTGTTGTGTTCCTGAAGTACCTTTTTCATGCGTCCTTTCCAGGCGGCTACATCATTTAATGTGCCGTATTGTAGATTTTTTATGATTATTTTATCCTGATTTCCGTTTTCATAGAGGTTTTTTTCTAATTCTGACAGGAAACCTGCCACGCGATAGGTGTCGGGGTTATAGGAAGAGAGTACAAGGATAAATTCATTTTTCGTTTTTTCATTCGCATGTATTTGTGTAGATAAAAACATACAAATAAATAAACAAGCAATTTTTATAATGCAAGAAAAATTGTGAATCATAAATTATCGGATCTTATTTAGGTCCATTTTATAGAACAAGGCAAAAATAGGTAAATAATTAATTTATTAACACAAAAAATCCGCATTAAATACTTGTGTCCTTAATTAGAATTTACTGAAAATAAAAAAAGTCTTACTCCTAAAAAGAAGTAAGACTTTTTGGCGGAAGGTAGGAGATTCGAACTCCTGGTACCCTTACGAGTACGTCAGTTTAGCAAACTGGTGGTTTCAGCCACTCACCCAACCTTCCTGACTAATTTCCTTCATCGGTTTTGTTCCCGATTGCGATGCAAATATAAGCGCGATTTTTTAACTATGCAATACTCTGTCTTAAAAAAATAAACGAGTAAAGTCGGTTTGTCTTTCCTACCAATTGATAATCAAAAGAGTATTCTGCTTATTTTTTTTGTTTTTTTCTAAAATAAGAGTTTCTCAATCGGCCGATGGGTGAATCAGGTAATAGCTTTAAGGTGTTTTTTTAGGAAAATGGTGATAAAAATCTTAAAAAGACCGCTCAAAGAAGAGTTTCTATAGGAAATATCATATTTGATCATTAATTTAGTCTTGGTGATGAATCTCAATATATTATGGTTTTCGGCTGTGTTGAGAATTAAAAAAGGTCTTCCGGACGTTTATGTAATATCACTTATTAAGATTTAAATAGCCTAAAAATAAAAGCAAACATTCAGATAATATTGTTCTTTTGTAGTATGATTTAAACACGTAATGTTATGTCTGTTGTAGAGAAAGCTGCCGAATGGAAAATTAATGGTCATTTGGTTGACATTTTTGAGATCGAAACAAATTATATCGCCCGTATCTATGCGTCGGGTGATTTAAAAAGTGTGCGCGTTTATAAGAAAAACTTTCTGAACCGATTACGCTCTGTGCGTCGATCTCTCGAAAAAGAGCTTTCTATGGATATTGATAATTGACAATTGTATCTATATTTTTGAGGCCATATTGTTTACCTTCGTAACAGGATAAACAATATGGCTTTTTTTGTTTCTGTATTTTGCGATAAAATCATTTTTACACATGCGACTTCATCTATTTAATCCCGAGAACGATTTGGCCCTTGCTAATGGCGATCCGAATTTTGTGGCTCCGGCATCTGCCCGGAAATTAGCAGAGGATTTGGCTTTGCTTCCGCAGTGGTGGAGTGATGAGGCCGACCGGATGTTTGTTGAAAGCCAGGTGTGGAAAAATGAACCTATCGATGCGTGTGCTCCCTGGGGATGGAGTGCAGCATCCCGTCAGCGATTCTTAAAGGCAGGAATTGACTCTTCTGTACTTCCCGCTGAAGCCCGGATTGCCCATATTCGGATGCTTTCGCATCGGCGTACCGGCATTTTTTTGCTGCGGCAATTGCAACAGGAGGTTGCGCTGCCGGAATTACCCGTTGAGATAACATCTGTGGAAGAAATTGAAGCATATGTGGCTTCACATCCCGCAGGAGCCGTTTTTAAAACGCCTTGGAGTAGTAGTGGCAAAGGATTATGTTGGAGTAACCGGATGAATGCGTTTAATCGGGCACATTGGTTTTCTTCTGTATTCCGAAAGATGGGATCGGTTATTGCCGAACCTGTTTATGATCGCCTTATTGATTTTGCCATGCTCTTTTCTTCGGAATCCGGTATTGGTGTTCGTTTTGTCGGATATTCGCTTTTTCAAACTGATGAACAAGGCGTGTATGTTGGTAATAAATTACTCTCTAACGAGGCTATTCGAATGGAATTGATCCGATATGTTGAGCCGGAGGTATTGGACCGGGTAATCAAGCGGCTCGAATCTATCCTGTCAGATCTGATTTCGGATGCTTACGAAGGCTTTTTAGGAGTGGATATGATGATTGTGCGTAATCCGCAATCGGAGGGATATGGTCTGCATCCGTGTGTCGAGTTGAACCTTCGGATGACAATGGGAATGGTAGCCCGGTTGTTTTATGATAAACATTTAGAAGGGACAACAAAAGAAAATGGAGTTTTCCGTATTGTCCATTCATCGGTAAAAGGGGAGTTGTATGAGCGCTTCGGAATACCCAATGGCCAAGATCAGCTTTTGCTGACTCCGGTTAATTTAGACACCCAATATGCAGCCGTTGTAACATTTGAATAAAAGGGGAGGGGGTGAAAATAATAAAACCCCCGAAACCGAAGTCTCAGAGGTCTTATAGAAGCGCGGAAGGTAGGAGATTCGAACTCCTGGTACCCTTACGAGTACG
>JAVVPN010000047.1:11108-23099 GCA_036655755.1 Bacteroidales bacterium
TTTAGCAAACTGGTGGTTTCAGCCACTCACCCAACCTTCCTGACTGTTTCCGCAACGGGTTTGTTTCCCGATTGCGATGCAAATATAAGTGCGATTTTTTAACTGTGCAACCCCTGCGGATGCTTTTTCGTGCAGAAATATTCGCTAAATTTGTGCACTCTTTAAGAATGAAACAGTTAGGCATGAAAGAAAAATCAAAAAAAAATCAGGGTAAGCGCAAAGGTTGGTTGATCACGGCAGGAATTATCCTGATAATTGTAGTAACGGCAATTATTTGTCTGAAGAAATATGCGGTTGATTCGTTTACTGATCATGCCTTTTTTCTTTATATACGTCCCAATACCACTTATCAAGAGCTGTTAGATACTTTAAAAACGAAAGTAGATAAGAATACCTATCTGCGTTTTCGCCGAATGAGCCGTTTAGACGATTATGAGCGCAAAATGCGTCCGGGAGCTTATCGGCTTGATCCCTCTATGAGTGCGGTCGATGTATATAAAATCTTATCTCGCGGTTTACAGAGTCCTGTGCGGTTTTCATTCAATAATATCCGTACTCCCCAACAATTCGCAAAACGTACCTCCGATCAGTTAATGATGGATTCGGCAGAAGTGATGCAACTGTTCGCGGATACAGCTTTTATTCATGAGGCGGGTTTTACGCAGGAAAACTTTGAAGCCATGCTGTTGCCGGATAGTTATGAGTTCTACTGGACCATCTCTCCCGAAGAGCTTTTTAAACGGATGAAGAAAGAGTACGATCGTTTTTGGACTGACGAGCGGCGTGATAAAGCGACGGCCATGGGCTTTACTCCGGTTGAGATTAGCATTGTAGCTTCGATTGCAGAGGAAGAAACGAATGATAAAAAAGAGCGCGGTGTGGTAGGACGCCTTTACCTAAACCGTTTGCAAATAAATATGCCGCTTCAGGCAGACCCTACCATCAAATTCGCATTACAGGATTTCTCCTTGCGCCGGATTTTGAATCAACATCTATTGGTAGAATCGGCTTACAACACCTATAAGTATGCAGGGTTGCCTCCCGGCCCGATCCGCATTCCCACGAAACAGACCATTGATGCTATTTTGAATAGTGAGCCTCATTCATACATTTACATGTGTGCGAAAGAGGATTTTTCCGGACGTCATAATTTTGCAACTTCTTTTTCACAACATCAGCAAAATGCTGCTCGTTATCGTAAGGCGCTTAATCAAAGAAATATCCGATAAAACCCATAGAAACCTTTTGTTTATGAATTATTTGTATATTTTTGTTTAAATATAAATAATATATAAACTTAGGTATTCATGAAAAAACAACTTTTATTAGGCGACGAGGCGATTGCCAGAGCTGCGATGGATGCCGGAATTGCCGGAGTCTATGCTTATCCCGGTACTCCTTCTACCGAAATTACTGAATATATTCAGGCTTATGCCCAAAAAGAGGGTTTGCCTATTGCCAATCGTTGGGCGGCGAATGAAAAAACAGCGATGGAAGCTGCCTTGGGGATGTCTTATGTCGGAAAGCGGGCATTATGCTGTATGAAGCATGTGGGACTGAATGTGGCTGCAGATGCTTTTGTAAATTCTGCGATGACAGGTGCACACGGCGGCTTGGTGATTATCTCGGCAGACGATCCTTCCATGCACTCTTCTCAAAACGAACAGGATTCCCGCTTTTATGGCAATTTTGCGATGGTACCTGTCTTTGAGCCTGCCGATCAGCAAGAAGCCTATGATATGACACGCATGGCATTCGACTTCTCTGAAAAATATGCCACTCCTGTATTGCTCCGCATTACTACGCGACTGGCTCATTCCCGGGCAGGCGTAATACGCATCCCGGCCAAAGCCTCTGCCGATATATCTCTTCCGACAGACTCTTCCCGCTTTATATTACTTCCGGCGCTTGCCCGAAAACGCTATAAACACTTGTTAGAGCAGCAACCCATATTTGAAGCTGAATCATTTATCTCTATCCATAATCGCTATATTGATGCTCCCGATAAGTCGTTAGGGATTGTCGTGGCCGGAATTGGGTACAACTACCTGATGGAAAACTATCCCGAAGGTTGTCCTTACCCGATATTGAAAATATCCCAGTATCCTTTGCCTAAGGATTTGTTTGAGCGTCTTGCCGATAGTTGCGAATCTGTTTTGGTAATAGAGGAGGGTGCTCCTTTTATAGAACAACAACTGAGAGGCCTGCTCGATAATCGTTACATCATTCATGGTCGGTTAGACGGCACATTGCCACGCGATGGCGAACTTAATCCCGATCTGGTGGCGAAAGCACTGGGCAAAGAGGTAGTTGAAGGGGCTTCTGTTCCTTCTGTGGTAATGCAACGGCCACCAGCCTTATGCCAGGGCTGCGGTCATCGGGATATGTATGCCGCGCTTACGGAGATAGCGCGTCGTTATCCCGATCACCGTGTATTCGGCGACATCGGTTGTTATACGTTGGGAGCACTCAGTCCGTTCCGTGCCATTCATTCGTGTGTCGATATGGGTGCATCCATTACGATGGCCAAAGGGGCTGCCGACGGCGGTTTATGGCCAGCCATCGCTGTGATTGGCGATTCTACCTTTACGCATTCCGGAATGACCGGATTGCTTGACTGTGTAAATGCCAATTCGAATGTGACGGTGGTGATTTCGGACAATGAAACAACCGGAATGACAGGTGGTCAGGATTCGGCCGGTACCGGGAAAATCGAAGCGATCGTACGTGGTTTAGGGGTCGCCCCTGAGCATATCCGGGTATTCGAGCCATTGAAGAAGAATATGGAAGAGATGAAAACCATTATAGACGAGGAGTTACACCATCCGGGTGTTTCTGTAATTATTCCACGTCGTGAATGTATTCAAACCCTTAAACGTAAAAAGAAATGAAGACAGATATCATATTAGCCGGAGTCGGTGGTCAGGGAATTTTGTCGATAGCTGCCGTATTGGGCGAAGCAGCCATTGCTGAAGATTTGTATCTGAAGCAGGCCGAGGTGCATGGAATGAGTCAGCGGGGAGGGGATGTACAATCAAATCTGAGATTGTCTTCCAATCCGATTGCATCCGATTTGATACCCAAAGGGAAAGCCGATCTGATTATTTCGCTCGAACCGATGGAAGCCTTGCGCTATTTGCCATGGCTTTCGCAAAATGGAATCGTGGTAACCAACAGTGAGCCGTTTAAGAATATCGACTCATATCCTGCCGCTCAGGAAATTGATGAAGCATACGGCGCAATTCCGAATAAGGTGATTTTAAATGCCGAGCAGATTGCGCGCGATATTACCGGAACCCCGCGGACTGCCAATATGGTGATGTTGGGAGCCGCCTCCGCATTTGTCGATATGGATTTCGATAAGATTGAAGCCGCTGTAGCCCGTATCTTTGCCCGCAAAGGGGACGAAATCGTGTCGATGAATTTAAAAGCATTGAAAGCGGGACGGGAGGCTTCAGTCGGAAAATAAGATTATGAAAGTTCAACTTTATAAGCCGACGTGCAAATATATGCTTCTTCTTGCCATGGCATTATTCATTGCCATTGGATATGGAATTTATGTAATTGCCGTTCGAGAATATTATTTACTTTTCATGTCGGTATGTCTGTTATCCTGCTTAATTCCTTCGATGCGTAATTATGAATTGACAGAGAGCGCATGCCTGATTCGTTTTTGGGGAATAGCCGCATGGATTCCGGAACAGGAAATAGGTTACGGCGATATCGATCAAATCATCCCATATTATACACGTAATGGAAAATTGCGAGGGATAAGAATCAATTATACTAAATCTGGACGTAAATCATGGGTGAATGTGGGTACGAATATTGAGTTAGCTACCTTTTATGACGCCTTACAGAAACAATGTTCGTTGCCGAACTGAAACAGATAAAAGAATCGGTCATAAAAAAACCGCGTATAGATTTTATACGCGGTTTTTTTATGAAATATAATACGTTACTTTTTCTTGTCAACCTTCATGGTGCTGATCGTAAAGTAAATAAGCAGCAATGCATACATGCCGAGTCCGAGCCACTGTGAAGCATTCGTCGCAAGCCATTCTTCATTTACGAAGTTCAGACCTCCGAAGCGCATCAAAGCACTAACCACACCCATCAATGCTCCTCCGGCAATGAATCCAGAAGCAAGCAAGTTCCCTTTTTCCACACGGGCGGTATTCAACGCTTTGTCTTTCGAACGAGATCCCACATACCAGTTAATGGCTCCCCCAATCAAAAGAGGTAGATTCAGATCGATCGGAATAAACATACCCAAAGCGAAAGCCAAAGGTGGCACTTTGATAAAGAACAAGAATAGTGCGATTGCGGCACCGATTCCGTACAATGCCCACGGAGCGCCGGCGCCCGACATCAACGGCTCAATTACGGCTGCCATAGCGTTTGCCTGTGGTGCGGCAAGAGCTCCCGATGTAAACCCGTAGGTTTTATTCAGAATCAGGATTACACCACCTACTGTTGCGGCAGAAACCAGTGTACCCAAGAATTTCCATGTTTCCTGCGCTTTAGGAGTTACCCCCGTCCAGTAACCAACTTTAAGGTCGGTGATGAATCCGCCGGCCATTGAAAGCGCCGTACATACCACGCCTCCGATCACCAACGAAGCAACCATCCCCGATGTGCCTTTTAGTCCGATTGCCACAAGGATTACAGACGCAAGAATCAACGTCATCAATGTCATACCCGATACCGGGTTCGAGCCTACAATCGCGATTGCCGTAGCCGCTACCGTAGTAAACAAGAATGCGATAACCGTAACAACCAGCCACGCGATCAGCGCCTGCCCTAAATTACCGATAACGCCCAGCCAGAAGAACAGGAAGATGACGATCAGTGCAATACCTGCTGCAATAGCGATAAAACGCATTGATAAATCCTGTTCCGTACGTTTAACTTTCTCGATTGATGCCGGATCTTTCACCTTAAATTCGCGGGCAGCCAATGAGCCTGCGCTTTTGATTACCCCGCGTGAGTTCCAGATACCAATCAATCCCGCCATCGCGATAGCGCCGATACCGATCTGACGGCCATAGGTGCGGAAAATGGTTTCAGCATTCATTGCCCCTACAGTTTCCGTAATATTCGGATTACCGAAAGCAAGCACCTGATCGTAGAAGAAAAGATTCATCAGCGGATCTACCACCCACCAGATAAACAGCGACCCGAAACAGATGATAGCGCAATATTTTAGTCCGACAATGTATCCCAAACCAACAACGGCAGCTCCTACGTTGAGGCTGAACATTGCTTTCGTCTTCTCCGCCACCATGTTTCCGAATGGAATAACTCGCGAAGAGAAGGTTTCATTCCACCAACCGAATGTGGCGATGATAAAGTCGTAGGCACCCCCGATTACACCGGCCCAGATCAATGGTTTCGCCTGGTTGCTTCCTTCCTCACCGGTAACCAGTACCTGAGCGGTAGCAGTCGCTTCCGGGAAAGGATATTGTCCGTGCATTTCCGATACGAAATAGCGGCGGAACGGAATCAGGAACAGGATACCCAATATACCACCCAATAATGAACTCATGAAGATATTCATGAAATTTACGGTCAGTTCAGGGTATTTCGCTTGTAGAATATACAAGGCCGGCAATGTAAAGATTGCTCCTGCAACGATTACTCCGGAGCAAGCTCCGATTGACTGGATCATTACATTTTCGCCCAAGGCATATTTTCGCTTTCCGGCATTTGATAATCCTACTGCGATAATGGCAATTGGTATGGCCGCTTCAAATACCTGGCCAACCTTTAAGCCCAGATAAGCGGCTGCGGCAGAAAATAAGATTGCCATTACCACGCCCCAGCTTACCGACCAGGCGTTTACTCCGTGGAATTTTTCGTCGGCAGGTAAAATCGGGCGATATACTTCACCCGGCTTAAGCGGACGGAATGCATTTTCCGGGAGGCCTCCCGGCTTCACGATTTCCTCTTCTTGATGTTTCATTGAAAAATTGATTTTAGATTATAATTGTTTCCGAATAAACCAAAGATGTTTACCAATTGTTACTAAATTGGGCTTGTTAAGCTTAATGTGTGTAAATTTATGGAAAATTCGGAGATTAATCAAAATACACCTTTGCGAATGAAGGCGATGTTTCAATTTCTGCGTGATCTCTCCAGAAACAATAACCGGGAATGGTTTCAGGAGCATAAGGCGGATTACGATTCGTACCGGAAAGTTTTTGAATTCATGGTGCAGGAACTGATCGACCAAATAGCTCTTTTCGATCCTACCGTGCAAGGGGTGCGGGCCAAGGATTCTTTGTTCCGAATTTATCGCGATACCCGCTTTTCGTATGATAAAACACCTTATAAAACCCATTTTGGTGCATGGATCGCCCGGGGAGGGCGCAAAAGCGAATATCCCGGTTATTATCTTCATCTTGAGCCGGGCAATAATCTGATAGCCGCCGGCATCTGGCATCCCGATTCCAAATTGCTGAAAATGGTAAGAGAGGAGATCTACGATAATCTCGATGAGTTTCTTGATATCATTCGTGATCCTCAATTTGAAAATACGTTTGGAGAGGTGCAGGGGGGAAGTCTGCGGACGTTGCCACGTGGCTTTGCCCGTGATTTTCCGGAGCCTCACTTGTTGATGCTGAAAGACTATTTTGTAGAGCGGCCGCTGCCGGAGAGTTTCTTCGGAGAGCAGTGGGCAAGTAATGCTGCGCAATTGTTACAGAAAGCGTTGCCGTTTAATCGTTTCCTCGGCAATGTGGCTGATGAGTTTATTGCATCTGGCTCTTCTTCTGAGTAATACTTCGAATGGATTAATACGGGAAATAAAAATAATATATAACGTATCGGGGCGCACTTTTGGTGCGCCCTCTTTTTGTGTTTGTTCCCGAGAAATCAGAGTGTCGCCCGCGAGCAACCCGACTGCCGTCCGCGAAGAAACTGACTGCCGCCCACGGAGCAACAGTTGGGTTGTTCGTGGGCGGCAGTCGGATTCCTCGCGGGCGGTGTTTAGGTTCGCCGCGGGTTATTATTCAAAAGTATGTCTTTAAAACTTTCCGGATATCTTACGGAATGATTAATGGTGGCTCAGGTAATCGGAAACGCCTTCGCTGGTAGCTTTCATGGCGTCTTTTCCTTTCGACCAGTTAGCAGGGCATACTTCACCGTATTCTTCGAAATGCTGCAATGCATCTACCATGCGGATCGCTTCATCAACGCTGCGGCCAAGCGGAAGGTCATTAATGAGCAGGTGACGGATAATACCCCGTTTGTCGATCAGGAACAATCCGCGATAAGCAACCGGTTCGCCGGCAAAACTCATTTCGTCCATATCGTTATATTCGAAATCGCCTGCCAATACACCGTAATTCATGGCGATTGTTTTTGCGAAATCGGCTACCAACGGATAGGTTACACCTTTGATGCCTCCTTTTTTACGATCGGTCTGTAACCATGCGAAATGAGAGAATTTTGAGTCGACAGAGCAACCTACAATGGCCGTATTACGCTGTTCGAATTCGGATAATTTCTCCTGGAAAGCCAATAGTTCGGTAGGGCAAACAAAGGTAAAGTCCATCGGATAGAAGAACAGAATGACATACTTTTTCCCAACATATTGATCAAGGGAAAAATCTTCTACAATTTCGCTTCCTTTTAATACAGCCGGAGCTTTAAATTCGGGAGCCGGCATACCAATCAATGATTTCATAGGATTCGTATTTTAGAATTAATAAACCAGAATTGATTACCTAGTCTATACGCCCGATAGCTCCGAATTGTTCGCCGATTAAAGAAAACGCTTTAAAAATTGAGGTATTTTATAAGGTGCGTAGCGGAATTTCAGATCAAATAGGGTAGGGGATTGGTGTACACTGCGCGGATTACTGAATGTTATAAAACTTTCGCGGCCGTGATAACGCCCCATACCACTGTCGCCAACTCCGCCGAAAGGGAGATGTTGGTTGACAATGTGCATAATGGTATCATTGATACACATGCCTCCTGAGCTTGTTTGGTGCATGATTTTGAGGGCCGTGCTTTTATCGCCAAAATAATAGAGGGCGAGCGGTTTGGGCCGTTTGTTGACAAACAGAATCGCTTCTTCTATGCGATCGAAGCCGATGAGTGGTAAAATGGGCCCGAAGATCTCTTCCTGCATGAGCGGCGAATCGGGCGCAGGCTCATTGATGAGGGTGGGGCTGAAATATTTTTTTTCGATATTGTATTGGCCTCCAAAAAGGATATTTCCCGAGTGCGGTAGCAGGTTTGCCAATCGCCGGGTAGCTTCTTCCGAAATGATATGCGGATAATGGGCCGATAATTCGGGGTTTATGCCGAAATGATGAATGATGTATTTCTCGAGCTTTTTAATAAGCTCGTTTTTACAGCTGTTATCTACCAGTACGTAGTCGGGAGCAATGCAGGTTTGTCCGGCATTGAGTAGTTTGCCCCATACGATACGTCGTGCAGCCAGATCGATATCGGCGCTTTTATCTACGATACAGGGGCTTTTGCCACCCAATTCAAGTGTAACAGGCGTAAGGGTACGGGCAGCGCATTCGGCTACATATTTACCGAAAACAGGGCCTCCGGTAAAGAATATATAATCGTATTTTTGTGCAAGCAATATTTGGTTTACCTCGGTATCGCCTTCAAATAAGGTGATATAACGGTCGGAGAAATATTCATTAAAAAGGCGCCCCAGTAAAGTTGCCGTGTGGGCTGATTGGGGAGAGGGTTTGAGTACCGCACAATTGCCTGCTGCAATGGCTCCTACAAGCGGGTTGAGGAGTAGCTGGAAGGGATAGTTCCAGGGAGATATAATGAGTACCACGCCGTAGGGCTGGTAATGAATCATGCTGCGTCCCGGGAAAGTGGCCCGTGAAGCAGATACTTGTCGCGGCTTCATCCACCGCGACAAGTGTTTGAGATGATAATCTATTTCGGAAAGAACTACCTGGATTTCGGTAAGCATACTTTCTTCGGGTGATTTATGCAGATCGAGAAAAAGGGCTTCGCAAATCTCTTTTTCGTGTTTCTGAACCATCTTTTTTAGTTTGGCCAGTTTTGCGCGTCGCACTTCTATATCCAGCGTTGCGCCCGAAGCAAAGAAGTCATGTTGCTGCTTTACCGTGGTCTCTATTCTTTCCGTTATATTTTGCATCTGATCAGATTAAACGCATTTTCATTTTGATATCTTCTTTCGGACGGTCGCCGGCGGCAGTAGCTGCTTGCTGGATTTTATCTACTACGTCGAGCCCTTCAACCACTTCGCCAAATACGGTGTACTGGTCATCAAGATGCGGAGTACCTCCTAATGTTTTGTAGGCTTCGCGCTGTTCGGGAGTAAGCATTACGGGACCGTTTTCCTGCATTTCTGCTTTTGTCAGTGCGATCAGTTCTTCTTGCAGCTGGTAAAGACCTTCCTGATCTTTGTTGCGGCGCAAGTCCATAATCTGTTTGCGGCGTTCGGCAGCCAGGCGGTCAAAGATTGCGCGCTCTTTCTGCGCTGTCAGACTCTGCTGAAGCTGGTTTAGCTTGCCGTCATTGTAGGTATCGCCCCATACGATGTAGAATTGCGAGCCGGATGATTCACGCTCGGGATTTACCTGGTCTGCCTGGCGTGCGGCAGCAAGGGCACCCCGTTTGTGGAAATATTTCGGATAAACGATTTCGGCAGGAATAGTGTATCCCGGACCGCCGGTACCCAACGATTTGCCGGCAGGAGCTCCTTTTGAATCGGGATCGCCACCCTGAACCATAAAGTTTTTGATTACACGGTGGAAAAGCGTATCATCGTAAAAACCTTCTTTCACCAGTTTGATGAAGTTATCACGGTGAAGAGGTGTTTCGTCGTACAATTTGATTTTGATGTCTCCCATCGGAGTCTCGATCAACACGTGTACATTCTCTGTTGAGTTAGCGCTCATACAATCAATATTTAGTTAAATGATAATTGTTACAAAAGTAGAAAAAAAGCATCAATGTTCTTCTTATCGATGTTATAACAATCGGGAAGGGGGGTAAGATGATTCTGTGATTTAACTCTATGAATTTTTAACAAAATAAAGAATTATGATTATCTTGCATAAAACGGAGTAAATAGTATGATAAAGAAGAAATACAAGCTGGGGCTTGCATTAAGCGGTGGGGGAGCGAAAGGTTTTGCTCATTGTGGAGCATTGCAGGCGATGGAAGAGTTCGGATTAAAGCCCGAAATAATTGCAGGAACAAGTGCCGGAGCTATTGTGGGAGCATTATATGCGGCCGGTAATCGACCGGTTGATATCAGCCGGATGTTTATGGGAAAGGAATTTACCAATTTTGTAAAGATATTGATTCCGAAGGCGGGATTTTTCGATCATTCTCCTTTTGAGGAATTCTTGTTGCAATACTTGCATGCTGAGCGTTTTGAAGAGTTGCAGATTCCGCTATATGTAGTGGCCAGCGATCTTGATCATGGGCGCAGCGTTGTTTTTTCGGAAGGTGAATTGGGTAAGTGTCTGCTTGCGTCATGTAGCGTGCCGGTTATTTTCAATCCGGTAGAGATTGATGGTGTACATTATGTGGACGGGGGTATTTTTCGTAATTTTCCGGTATCGCCCATCCGCGAATTATGTGAAGAGGTAATCGGAATTAATGTCAGCCCGTTAATATCGTCGGATTACAAACAGAATATGATTCAGATTGCTCAGCGGTCGTATCACTTTATGTTTAAGGCGAATACTTTCGAGGATAAAGAGTTGTGCGATATCCTGGTGGAAGTGGAAGAGGCGCAACAATACAGTACGTTCGATCTTGAAAATATCCATCAGATTTTCCAAATCGGGTATCAGGATACAGTACGGGTGCTCGAAACCAAATATGGTTTAAAACGGGTATTGCCACCGGCCAAATTTGACTTTCCTGAAAAGAAAGAGAAGAAAAAAGGCTGGAAAAAGCGACTGGAGTCGATTGGCGGACAAAGTTAAGAAGAGAGGTTTATTTCAAAGCTTCATATTAAGATTCGGGCAGATAATCATCCGCCCGAATTTTTTTTGTCTTTTCTAATTGATCTCACCGGGATACAAAGGTTCTCCTTGCTCATTTACAACTACCCAGCCTATTACCGATACACTAGGGAATGTAATTGTAGTAGCATTTACTATGGCTTTAAATAAATAACTGTCGCCGGCAACTAAAACATCTCCGGGAACCGGTACGGATACGGCATAGGTGCGAGGAGTTGTTTCATTATTCACTTTAATATATAAGACGACCGACATTTGGTCAGACGTTTTAAGCGGTAATAAGGTGGCCTGACATGTATTTTGGGCTACTCCCATTTTCATATAATTGGTAGAAAGGCTTGTTGCGGACGGAATCTGACCTGTACCCAAATCCATAGTGCCGGTAGTGACAGGAGGAGTGATTTTAGCAGAATCGATGGAGTTGATGGTTATTCCATTTCCTCCGGTTACCTGAATCACGATCTGACTGCAACTGTGGGTATAAACAATGTCAATATTGGCTGCAGTACCGGATATTGCATACTTAGGAGTTTTCCACCATAAATAGTCGACTCCGTTTGAAAGGGCAGATGATGTGCCTTTCGAAAAGGTAGGAGTCCGATTGGTGGTACTGTTGGTTGCTACCGAATAAAAATCGTATTCGCCATTAGTTAAAAAGATGTTTGCGGCTAACGGACTCAATATGCCCGAACTTTTGGTGGTATAATTTGCCGATTCGATCGGGACGTCACTCGGTGTCTGACCCTGATTGTATACAAAAACGGTAGCATATCGTCCTTGAGGAAATGTAAACATACTTTTTGTAAGGTTCAGGCTTAACATTACGGCGCTGAATGAAACAGGATAGGTTTTGTCGTTGGTATTCGCATTGTCTTTATTCGAATCAGAATCGGGATAGATATAAATCGTATCCTTCGAGCAACTGTAAAAAATGCTGAGTACCATACATGGCAAGCAAATCCATTTCATAAAATTGATTTTTTTCATAAGAGTAGATTTT
>JAVVPN010000048.1:0-22088 GCA_036655755.1 Bacteroidales bacterium
GATCCGCCTGGGGCTCGAACCCAGGACCCCAACATTAAAAGTGTTGTGCTCTACCTACTGAGCTACTGAATCAACTTGTGTTTCTCTTCGTTGTGAAGAGCAGTGCTTTTCCTCAAAAGCGTTGCAAAGGTATGGATTATTTTTTTATCTCCAAATCTAATTTCACTACAAAAATCGGGCGGTTCGATTAATTTGCTGATAATTAAAAAGATGCTATTTTGAATTATTTTTATTTTAATGTTAAAAAGGATTCTTCAACCAAAATTTTTAACAAAAAAATTGGGTTTTAGGGGTTACTTTTTTATCGTGGCAAAATAAATTTCCGATTGCGCATTGCTTGCATTATCTTTGTGTTCTCTCCAAATGCATTTATTAAAAACAACTATTATATGGCAGACGATAAGAAAGTAATCTTTTCGATGGTGGGCGTAAGCAAAACTTTCGCCCCTCAGAAACAGGTATTGAAGAATATCTATCTTTCGTTCTTCTACGGAGCGAAGATCGGTATCATCGGTTTGAACGGTTCGGGTAAATCAACTTTGTTGAAAATTATCGCCGGAATCGACAAATCGTATCAGGGGGAAGTGGTGTTCTCGCCGGGTTATTCGGTAGGGTACCTGGAGCAGGAGCCGCATCTTGACGAAACGAAAACCGTTAAAGAGATCGTGCAGGAAGGTGTACAGTCGGTAATCGACACACTGAAAGAGTACGAAGAGATCAATGAAAAATTCGGCCTTCCCGAATATTACGAGGATGCCGACAAGATGGATAAATTGTTTGCGCGTCAGGGCGAGCTGCAGGATATCATCGATGCTACCGATGCGTGGAACATCGATAACAAACTGGAGCGTGCGATGGACGCGTTGCGCTGTCCGCCTGAAGATCAGTTGGTGAAACACCTGTCGGGTGGTGAGCGTCGCCGTGTGGCGCTTTGCCGTTTGTTGCTTCAGCAGCCGGATGTGTTGTTGCTCGATGAGCCTACCAACCACTTGGACGCTGAATCGATCGACTGGTTGGAGCAGCACTTGCAGCAGTATCCGGGTACGGTAATCGCGATTACGCACGACCGTTACTTCCTGGATCATGTGGCGGGATGGATTCTTGAACTCGACCGTGGCGAAGGTATTCCTTGGCAGGGTAACTATACTTCTTGGCTGGATCAGAAAACGAAACGTATGGCTCAGGAAGAGAAACAGGCGAGCAAACGCCGTAAAACCCTTGAGCGTGAGCTGGAGTGGATCAGCATGAGCCCGAAAGCGCGTCAGGCGAAAGGTAAGGCGCGTCTGAACTCGTACGACCGCTTGCTGAACGAAGACCAGAAAGAGCGTGAAGAGAAACTGGAGATCTTTATCCCGAACGGCCCGCGTCTTGGTAACAAGGTAATCGATGCGCAGGGAGTGGCGAAAGCGTTTGGCGACAAACTGCTGTTCGACGATCTTAACTTCATGCTTCCGCCGAATGGTATCGTGGGTGTGATCGGACCGAATGGTGCAGGTAAGACAACGATGTTCCGCCTGATCATGGGTACGGAAACGCCGGATAAGGGAACGTTTGAGGTGGGTGAAACCGTGAAGGTGGCTTACGTGGATCAGTCGCACAAGGATATCGATCCTGAAAAGAGCGTTTACCAGATCATTTCGGGCGGTACCGAAACGTTCCGTATGGGTAACAAAGAGGTGAACGCGCGTGCCTATTTGTCGCGTTTCAACTTCTCGGGAGCCGATCAGGAGAAAAAAGCGGGAATCCTTTCGGGGGGTGAGCGTAACCGTCTGCACTTGGCGATGGCACTGAAAGAGGAGGGCAACGTGTTGCTTCTCGATGAGCCTACCAATGATATCGACGTAAACACGCTTCGTGCGCTTGAAGAGGGTCTTGAGAATTTTGCAGGATGTGCGGTGGTAATCTCGCACGACCGTTGGTTTCTCGATCGTATTTGTACGCACATCATCGCGTTTGAAGATGATTCACACATCTTCTGTTTCGAAGGTTCATATTCTGAATATGAAGAGAACAAGAAAAAACGTTTGGGCAATGTCGAGCCGAAACGTCCGCGTTACCGTAAGCTGATGGCTGATTAAGCCGATTCCGATTGGTGAAAAAATAGATTATATATAAATGAAAGAAGGTCATTCTCGTTGAGGATGACCTTCTTTTTTGCCCCGACGGGGGTGTTTTCATTTCTTTGCCCTGGCATATTGAGGTGGCCATTCGGTTTCCGCATGCACTTTAGGCGCGGCATGGAGCGCGAAATAAGGGTCGCGCAGTAATTCTCTGCCTAAAAAAACAAGGTTGGCAACTTTATTGACCAGGATTGATTCGGCCTGTTCGGGAGTAGTGATCATCCCTACGGCACCGGTCATAATGGCTGCCTGTTGCCGGATTTCGCGGGCAAATTCGAGCTGATAGCCGAAATCGACCGGGATTTTGGCATACGGCACCAATCCTCCGCTGGAAACATCGATCAAATCAACCTGTTTGTCGCGTAAAAGCGACGATAGCCGGATGCTTTGGGTAATGTCCCAGCCGCCATCAACGTAGTCGGTTGCAGAAATACGCACGAAAAGGGGTAGTTCTGCGGGCCATACTTTTCTGACCTTTTCGATTGTTTCCATCAGAAACCGGATGCGGTTGTCGAACTCGCCACCGTATTGGTCGGTGCGGTGATTGGAAACGGGCGAAAGAAATTCGTGGATCAGGTATCCATGCGCCGCATGGATTTCCAGAACTTTAAAACCAGCTTTCAAGGCGCGTAGGGCTGCGGTGGCAAAAGCATCCTGGATAGCGGCAATCTCCTGAACGGTCAGCTCTTTCGGTACGGGATACCCGGTGTCGAAAGGAATCGGAGAGGGGGCTACCGGCAACCATCCTCCCTGTGCTTCGGAAAGGGGTCTGTCCCCTTCCTCCCACGGGATTCCGGTAGAGGCTTTTCGCCCGGCATGGGCCAGTTGGATTCCGGCTACGCATCCTTCTTTTTTCAGAAAGCTGCAAATGTGTTGGAGTGGCGGGATCTGTTTATCGTCCCACAATCCCAGATCGGCAGGGGAAATCCTGCCCTCGGGTAAAACGGCAGTCGCTTCCTGTATGATCAGACCGACACCTCCGGTTGCCCGGGTTCCGTAATGAACAAAATGCCAGTCGGTCGCCATTCCGTCGATCGCCGAATATTGACACATCGGAGACATCACAAACCGGTTTTTAAACCGTACGTTTCGTATCTCTAATGGGGAATAAAGTCGTGACATAGGTATGATTGTTTTTCGGTAGTTTATAGTATAACAATATTGCAGAAGAGTGGGTTTAAGAAGTTTAGTCGGATTTGGTAAAATCGGGAAGTTAAAGTATTTAAGGAGGTTTCATTTAATAGTGTAGGAGAGTGTTGTTTGTGATAATTGGTTAAATAATGTATTTTATTAACTAATGTTATATGATAATACATATATTTATTTTCCTTGATTATAGTCGCCGATTAATTATGATTAATATGAAAATGACCTTTGAAATCTATGTAAAACTGTTTTTATATTCTACTATTTTTATTATTTCTGCTTTTCCAACTTATTCTCATCCTGAAAATAAATATTTCTTCAAACAGTTGTCATTAGAAGCGGGTTTATCTCAAAGTTTCGTGAAGTCTATTTATGAAGATCACAGGGGTTTTTTATGGGTAGGAACCCGTAATGGATTGAATAAATATGATAATAAGAACTTTAAGACTTATTATAGAAGCAATGAATATGCTGGCGCACTGCCAGGTGATTTTATCAATTTTATAGTAGAAGACTCATTACTTAATTTATGGATTTCAACGGATCAGGGATTGGTTATTTATAACCGGGAGTCTGACTCGTTTACACTCGAAATGTTTGAAGGAGCACCTGTCAGCGCTAAAAGTTATATGCTTCATAGCGATGGCATCGTTTTCGGAGGTAATACTCTGTATAAATATTCTTATGCAAAAAAATGTATTGAGTTATGTTTGGTAAAAGACCCTTTGAATGTCTTAAAAGGGGATATATATTATATTGATAATTGGTTAGGTTCTTATTGGATTCTGGCAAACCGTTGGAAAGGTGTGTGGTTGTATGATTCGGAATCCGGTTTTTTGTCGCCCTTTAATAATGTGAAATCATTATCAAATTCGGCGTTTATGATTGATGAGAATAAAAACCTTTGGTATTCTTCGTATTCAGAAGGTTTAAAATGTATTTCGCCCAAAGGTGAAATTTTACATGAATATAATACGAAGAATTCGGATTTATCGAATGACATCATATTGGATATTAAAAAAAATAAAGATGGTATTTGGATAGCGACAGATGGAGGTGGAATCTGCCTGTTGGATACGGTTACGGGTAAAATACAAAAGATTACATATGATGGTTCCGGGGCAAATAGCCTGCCGCTCTCTTCCGTATATTGTTTGTATTTTGATAAGCGGGACAACTTATGGGCAGGTACCATCCGAGGAGGAGTATTTGGAATTCGGGAAATCGGGATTAAAAACTACGGCAATGTTTATCTGGGTGATGATAATTGTTTAAGTGAAAGAACCGTACTGTCTCTTTTTGAGGATGAGGATGATAATGTATGGATCGGTACTGACGGTGGGGGGATAAACCTGTTTAACAAGTCGACCGAAAAGTTTCGGCATTTTATAAGTACGTTGGGGAAAAGAGTGGTTTCTATTACGGATTATACGCCTGGAAATCTGCTTGTATCGGATTTCGGGGAGGGGCTGTTTCTATTTGATAAAAAAAATGGACAGTTGTCGAAATTCAGTTTGCCTCTTAGCGGTTTGGAGAAGCGGATTATCTTGAAAGGCTTGTCGATTAATGTAGAGAAGATTTCACAGACGGAAATTTTATTTCTGGCGGATAGTGTGTATCTGTTTAATATGAATAATCAGAAGATAAAAACACTTCGCTTTGATGATATTTTTCTAAAATCTTATTTCACAGCCAATAACCCTAAGATTATTTATTCGGAAAACAACTTTATTTATCTATTTAGCACATCGAATATATTTAGGTATGAATTAGGGTCGGATTCATTGCATACTATTTTTTCATTGCATGATAATCTGGAAATAACAGATGTCTGTTATGATAAAAAGCGGTCACTATTTTGGATTGCTACGACAAAAGGATTGTTTAATTATCAATTGGGATCCGACTCCTTGCGGGCAATAGAAACCAAACTTTTTAATTCGGTAAATACCCTGGTGCTTGATAAGAAAGAGCGTCTGTGGATTGGTGCGAAAGGATTGTTGTTTTGTTATAATCTGGAAACTGAAAAATTTTCGATTCTGGGTAATTCGGACGGAGTGCCTCTTAATGAGTATAATGCTAAAGCATCGATTCTGACAAAAGACAATTCGGTTCTTAAAGGAGGAATCTCGGGGTTACTTTATATTCATAAGGACTATGAGCTCGAGGCGACAAAGTCGATTGATATTTCTGTCATGGAGCTTCTGATTGACGGACTGGTAATCAGTGAAGATGTTCTGAACCGGTCTGTGCTGGAAGTTCCTTACGATCACTCTACGCTAACCCTTAAAGTAGTAGCAAGAGAAGCAGATCCCTTCCGGAAGAAGATGTATCGTTTTAATATTGTGGGATCGGACATAAAACCGCTGAATACATACGATAACACATTGAATCTTCATTCTTTGTTGCCCGGGAATTATGAAATCAATGTTTCCTTTACACAACGAGATGGTGGATGGAGTGAAGAGAGAACACTCTTGAAATTGGTTGTTAAAACGCCATGGTGGAAGACAAAATTATTTTATGTAACACTCATCGGGTTGTTCATGATGTTGGGGTATTTAATCCCCTACTCAATATTGAGAAAGAAAAGAAGACGATTGGAAAATGATAAAAAAGAATTGGAGCGAAAAAACAATGAAGATCGTATCCAGTTTCTGATTAATATCAATCATGAATTACGAACCCCGCTTACATTGATTTATACTCCGCTAAGGAGATTGCTTAATGATAAAGGCCTCAGTGAAGATTCACATAAGCGGATGGTGAATATATTTAAGCAGGTAAGACATATGAAGAATATGATTGATACCTTGCTTGATATGCGAAAAATGGAGGTGACTAAAGGTAAGTTCTTATTGGCGCCACATGATATTAACAAATGTATAAGTAACATCGCGGAAGAGTTCGAGGAGGAAAAAATGGAGCGGAAAATAGAATTGATATGCCGCTTCGATCATACGCTGGAGCCTGTATGTTTTGATAAAGACCAAATCAACATAGTACTATCAAACCTTTTGATGAATGCTTTTAAATATAGTACGGAAAATTCTCAGATCATATTGCAGACATCCCGAGAGGACGACTTCATAAGGGTGTCGGTTATTGACGAAGGCAAGGGGCTTGCGGGGGTGGATATTGAGAAACTATTTACCCGATTCTATCAAGGTGAAAACCGGATAAAAGGAAGTGGGATAGGTCTTGCTTTTTCAAAGAATATCATAGAGATGCATCATGGCAGAATCGGCTTTTTTGAAAATGAGATAAAGGGTGCTACATTTTATTTTGAACTTCCGTTGAATAAGGACCAGGTTGAACCTGTTCCGGTAATCGGTGAAAATGATACCTTTTTTGAATTTCAGCAAAAGAACAGTGTGCAGTTGGCACGCACGGATATGAACTTGTCGGGCTATACGATTCTTTTGGTTGATGACGAACCTGAGATTCTTGAACTATTGGCTGATCTCTTTATGGGGGTATTCGGCAACGTATTGAAGGCCGCAAATGGAAAAGAAGCTCTTCTGCTACTGAAAAATAATATTCCGGATATTATTGTCAGTGACGTTATGATGCCCGAGATGGATGGGTTTGAACTTTGCCGGCACATAAAACAAAATAAAGAGATCAATCATATTCCGGTGGTATTACTGACTGCGTTTAATAATCTGGAGAATACGACGTTCGGATATCAATCGGGAGCAGATATTTATATTCCTAAACCTTTTGAAGACGAAGTGCTTTTATCGGTTGTTATAAGTCGTATTAAGAATAAAGAAATACTGAGTTCGCGCTATAACGGGATGAATATTCCTGTTATCGCCGAATATGGACAAAATAATGTTATTGAAAAATTCAGACTGAACCTGAATAAAATAATAAATGATAATATTGATAATCCGAATCTAAGTGTTCAGTTTGTGGCAGAAGAAATCGGTATTAGCAAAGCTTCTCTTTACTCAAAAATGAAAACGATAATGGGTGTCGGACTAAATGACTACATCTCTTCGGTACGGATTGGAAGAGCCTGTGATTATCTGCTTAAAACCGATATGACGGTACAACAGGTTTCGGATATGACCGGCTTTAACAATCAACGTTATTTTAGTACGGTATTCAAACAGATTACCGGTGTTACTCCTACAAAATACAGAGAGGAACATCGGGTAGCAGAGGTGTGATTTTTGAAATAAAATATTCGGCAGGATGTTTTTCCTTGTTTGAAAATCATTATTTAATGTTCAAAAAACTCTAAACCTGCACGCTATCAGGTAATAATGGAACATCTATATTGAATATTGAAATATGGCAATATGCCTCTCGGATTACATTTGTAGTGTTTGAAAAACATGAATTTTTTTAATCTTAAATTGAAAAACATTATGAAATGTAAATCTTTACTTCTGGGAGTTAGTGCAATTTTGTGTTCAATGGGTCAGGTGTCGGCTCAGGACTTTACGCCGGCCAACTGGAAATTCAGTGAAATGAAAACCGGCAGTGCAAGTAGTTTATTTGTAAAGGAAACTTGTAAATCTGCATGGAATATTGGTTTCCCGTACCGAGCGGCTGATAATATGAATGGAGCTATGACATTGAGTATTGCTCCGGGAGGAGATATTGTGACTGCCGGCAAATTATACGCGGATATGGCAGATGCCGAAAAAGCAGTATTTGACGATTTCATTCAGTCGGCATCAATTGTACCGGGGGGTGACCTTGGAAATCTTTTTTGTATAAAGGGAAAAGATTTGACAGAAGAAGATGCTCGTGGTGTAAAACACGCGTATAATGCACCGAATACCACACTTTGGTTTTTCTCAGGAACCGATCTTCCATTGGCTTCAAATTACAGAGTGTCATTCAGCTTCCGCACAATCCTAAATCCGGATGTGATTGGGGCTGCCTTGAGTTTCACAATGGCTACATCTCATTACGACGGGGTTGATGATGGGTCTTATCGCCAGAAAGAGGTTGAATGTTATCCTGAATTTAATGAATACTGGACAACGGCAGCGTTTGATATTGCAATCGAGGATAATACAGATGCTAAATATGCCGAGTTGCCACTTGTTGTAAAACTGTTTTTGAAAGGTGGTATCGCAGATAAAGGCATGTTGTTGCTGAAAGATGTCACGATAACTAAAATCAATCAGATTGATAATACTTATGTTCCTGCCAAAATTATCGAGGAGGATTTTGTAGATACATCAATCAGTTCTACCCGCGGAAATAACAATGTATTGATCTGGTCGGAAGGAAATGAAATTACTGTTCTTGATGCAAAAGAGAAAATAGAAGTTTACTCTTTTAACGGAACCCTGATTGCTGAAAAAACTCCTGATTTCGAGGTGACTACATTTAAACTGGATCAAAGAGGTGTTTACCTTGTTAAGGTAGGGGACACTTGTAAGAAAATTGTTTTTTAATTCCTTTCTGATTACTTCTTATTTCTGATTCAAGACAGCAAGAATAAGGCCCTGAAGGGTAGCTTATTCTTGTTGTTTGCAACTCGTTATGCTTTAATTTGTTCTCGCTGGAATCTTTAAACCTTATCCTAATATTATTTCTTAATCAACACACAATGAAGAAATATCTTTTCTCTGCATTTGCATTATGTGCCTCTATCGGAGCATTTGCACAAACCACTAACTATTCTTTAAAAAATGACGGAACGGGATGTGTAAATACATTTCCTATTACCGAATTGAATAACGCGTCTGAAGTTACACTGCAACTTTGGGTAAATCCTTCCGAATGGGTGAATGGAGCGGTGTTATTAGGTCAGGATAACATATCACTTGAACTGGGGACGGATCAGGTGCTGAAAATAAAATCGGGTTCGGAATTAATCACGGTGTCGTGTAATGTTCCTTTGAATCAATGGACCCAAATCACATTGACATTAAATAACGGACTTCCGGGTCTTTATATTAATGGAGTTAAGCAAACCGTGACGGGCAGTCTGGCTCAATCCCTGCCGATAGTTACTCATGATGCCTTTATTATCGGAAACGGTTTTAAAGGGCAACTTGACGAAATACGCGTATGGGGCAAGGCGATTGAAGAAAAAGATTTTTTCTGGTATAATACGTTACATAAGTATCACCCTGCTTATGCAGATCTGATCGCTTATTGGAAGTGCGACCAGGATTTGTGCGAGCATCTTGTTGACTATAAGTTCAATTATCACGGGGTGTTAAACAACGTGACCCGGACGGCCGTAACTGATAATAATAAATTCAAATACAGAATTGTGTCGGGTTATGTGCCATCGATCATGCGTTTTACGGATCGACCTTTCATTAACCGCGATATGTTTTTGATGACAAATGATGCTATTACGCTTTCTGCTAAAGTTCAGAATGACGGGTCTATTTTTCCGGAAGTACCGGATAACTCGGCTGTGGCTGTAAACGTAGATCATCTGGCTGAGTTTGGTGGTCGCAGCGGGGTGATGTCGTTTAACGGAGAGGGTAGCCAAATGGTGGCGGAAGATGGACGAATCACGTTCAGTCCTGTCGGATCAATGGGTTATAATGAAACGCCGGTAGCTTCGATTGCTTCATGGATCTATATCGAAGAATGGAAAGAAGGTGCTGTTCTTTTTTCAAAATACCAGGATGAAGACAATAATTTCAGCATCCGTTTAGGTAACGAAGCAAATAAAGAGATCTTGGTAGATTTTTGCGGAACAACAGCTACACTGCCCGGGAAACTGGAACTTAACAAATGGCAGTACGTAGGGGTTTATCTTAAGCCGATAATAGGGGAACTTACAGGGCGCAGTTTTAACCCGATTCAGATCAGTGTGGACTTTACGGTCTACGGACGAGTGGGTACCAATAAAGGGATAACGCTTTCTGGTAAGGATATGACAAAAACAGTTATCCCATTGATGGCTTCGACACCTATTGTGATAGGAAAAGACTTTAAAGGGAAGATGGATGAAATCATGGTATGGGGTGCTGACCGGTCGAGCAGTGCTGAAAGCGATGCCATAAATGGTTATAAATGGAATCAAGGCGATTGGGGTGCTATTTTCTGTAATGCATATTGGAAAGGTGATGATTCGCAGAACGTAGGGAAAGATTATCAGAGCTACCGCAATATCATCAATATCATGCGTGGGTATTATGCCGGTTACCGAGGTGCCAAAGTGCGACTGGGAATTATTTATCCACAGGGTGAAGGTTGGAAAAACGTACTGAATAAAAAAGAGAATGTAGACCGCCTGATTAGAGATTCGAAAGAGATTTTAAAAGACTGTGACGGGCTGGATGTGGATTTGGAGTGGCATGGTTATGATGTTGTGAATAACGTTGTCAGACGTTTGATCAATGAAGTGATGGCCGGGCATGATGATAAAATATTTTCCGTATCACAACATCAGTATTCTTATCAGTTAGATAAGACACTCATCCCGGATATCGATTATTTTACCATGCAGTTATATGGCCCACAACCGTTTTCGTATGATTATGACTGGTATGTGAATGCTTATAACCTATTTATCAATTATGGTTATCCAAAGGATAAACTGTTGCTTTCTTATGGCGTATTGCTGGTGAATAATGGAGAAGAGGGATATAAGGATCTTTTCTCAAAATATGGTTATAATGATGATAATTTCGATCCGGCTCTGAATACATGGAATTGTAACGGTACGACCAAATATTTTAATGGAGTAAATCAGACAAGACGGAAACAGGAATTTATTATAGATAACGATTGTCTTGGAACCATGTACTTTGATATGGCCAATGATGTTTATGTGCATGATCCTAAAAGTTTAATACGAGCTCAAAATGATGTGCTCAGTGCGAATGTGGATACGCTGATTACAAAAGTGGATAAAGTGCCGACAGGACTGATCAGAGTATCGGGAGAAAAAGCGGAAAATCTGTTTAGCTTTTATCCGAATCCGGCGAAGGAATTCATTACGGTGTCATTGCACGAAACAGGAAGCAGTAGGGCAACTCTTGAGATTACATCTGTAGATGGAGTGTCTCTGATATCTAAAGAGCTGACAGACTCGTATAATACGATATCGCTGGATAAACTCAATAAAGGGACTTATATTATCAGGGTTACTTCAGATAAAAAAAGCTCTACAAAAAAATTGCAGATTAATTAAACGATTTAATACCCTATTATGAGGAATATACTTAAAAGAATAGGCTTGTTCTTTTTATTGCAGATGATTTGCTGCACTATATCGGCACAGATAATAATCACCGGTGTGGTAAAGGGAGATGATAATTACGGAGTTCCCGGAGCTAATATTAAAGTGAAAGGCTCAGCCCAAGGAACAACATCGGATATAGATGGAAACTATTCAATTTCGGTACCTTCCGAAAAATCTGTTCTTGTGTATAGTTTCGTTGGTATGTCTACTAAAGAAGAAGCCGTGGGCAAGCGGCGACAGATTAATGTGACTTTATCAGATAATAGTGAACTCTTGGATGAGGTCGTGGTGGTAGGATACGGCACAATGAAGAAGAGCGACCTGACAGGAGCTATCGGTTCTTATCGTCCGGATGAGAAAGAAGCCGCTAAAATGATCTCTGTCGATAATATGCTTCAAGGTAAAATAGCCGGTTTGTCAGTAGGTGCCTCTACGGAAGCTCCAGGAGCAGCCTCCTCTGTTACTATTCGTGGTGCCAACTCACTTCGTGGGGATAATCAGCCTCTTTATGTGATTGATAACATACCGCAAGCATCAACCGGTGAGTTTGCAAGCATGGGTGATAACAGTAACTTTAGTATTGCGACAAATGCGCTTAGTTCTTTGAATCCGGCCGATATAGAAAGTATCGAAGTGTTAAAAGATGCGTCGGCGACAGCTATTTACGGGTCGCGCGGAGCGAATGGTGTAATTCTTATCACAACCAAACGAGGTAAGGCCGGAAAAGTTCAGGTTGGCGTTTCTGCGAACTTTACGATTGCAAAGGCATCAAATTTATTAGATATGATGGATCTGTCTGAACATGCTATTTACAGAATGATTCGTTCGGGTGGTTATATGCAGGATGAAAATGGACAATGGAACATTTGGGCTAATAATGAAGAAACTGGCAAATTGGAATGGAATAATAAGTTCCAGTATTTTGTGGAGGATAACAATGTTTATCGTCACAATGGCAAAGATTCGAAATTAAATGAAGAGTGGTCGCTGCTTAATCCGATTGACTGGCAGAAAGAGATTTATAGTAATGCTTTTGCTCAGAACTATAATGTGACGCTCAGTGGAGGTACGGATAAGGTTACTTATTTTGCTTCAGCTGCTTATAAAGATATTGAGGGTCTGGTGAAAGGAACCGGTTTGAAACAAGGAGATGCGCGTCTGAACTTAAATGCCGATCTGAGCAAAACCGTAAGTGTGATATTCTCTTTAAACGGATCGATTAAAGAAAATATGATGATGGCAGGTGGTAATACGGTGGGTGGGGCTACCGGCGCAATTTCGAATGTTGCCCTTTCGAGCTCGCCGTATATTCGTTCGCAAGAGGAGTTGGACAAGATTCCTAATATAGCTGACAGAGCGACTGTATGGACATGGGTAGAGGATTTTGATGATATTACAAAAGAAAACACGTTTAAAGGTTCGGTGGATCTTAAATGGAAAATTATAAAAGGATTGAGTTATAATCTGCGTGCAGGAGGTAATATCAATTTACAGAACCGCGATCGTTGGTATGGAATCACGCTTTATGAGGGTGCGATGCAGAATGGTTATCTGACTAAATCCGAATTTAACAGAAGTAACTATTCCATTGAAAACGTATTTAACTACGTAAATACGTTTGGCGAAATTCTTGATCTGAATGCGACTGCCGCTTATACCTATGACGCATATAATTCTTTAAACTCGGTAGTAACAGGGAATAACTTCAATATCTATAATCTGCGGACAAAAGGAATGAATCTGGCCGGAACAACCGAAACGATGCAGCCGATACAGCGCGATTATCAGTTGATGTCTGTTCTGGGCCGTTTAAATATGAGTTTCCTGAAAGGGCGTTATCTGCTGACCGCATCAATTCGTGGAGACGGATCCAGTAAATTCGTAAAAGGGAACCGTTGGGCCTACTTCCCGGCTGCCACAATAGCATGGCGCATGGAACAAGAGGATTTTATGCGAAGCGTAGAATGGATAACACAGTTTAAATTACGTGCAGGTTATGGACAGACGGGAGCTCAGTCAATTGATCCTTACAGTACTTTTTCAAGTTATGTTTCGAGCGGAGCACAGTCTTCGACAGGTGAAGGATCTAAACTTGTGGGGATTTTGGTTGATAAAATGGCAAATGATGGGCTTAAGTGGGAAAGAACTTCTTCGTATAATATCGGATGGGATTTTTCTTCATTCAAGGACCGCTTAAGTATGACTGTGGATGTATATTCAAAAACAACAAATGACCTTTTGATATCGCGAGATCTTCCCCCCTCAACAGGATATGAAAGTATTACTATTAATCAGGGGAATTTGCGAAATAAAGGGGTAGAGCTGACTGTAAGAGGAGATATACTTCGTTCTCGTAACTTAACATGGAATGTTTCAGGAAATATTTCATTTAATAAACCAACCATTCTTGATTTCGGGTTGCCGGAAACAGATTGGGGTACGGAAAGATGGAAGGCTTATAATGGCGCTTCGTTGGGAAATCATTTCCAATGGGCGAATATTTTTATCGCAGGAAAAGCTCCGGGATTATTTTATGGCTACCAAACGGATGGGATTATACAGGAAAACGATCCGTATCTGGATGAGATTCATAAATCGATTGGAACGGTTGCTCCCGGTAACCTGAAGTTCGTTGACCGTAATAACGACGGAGAGATCAATGACGATGATAAAACGATTATCGGTAATCCGAATCCTGATTTTACCTATGGTATTCAGACCTCTCTTACCTATAAGGAGATTACGCTATCGATGTCTTTTAATGGTGTAAACGGGAATGATATCTTGAATGCAAATGCCCGATATTATAAATTCCCGTCGCAGGAAACGAATATGGTATTGTCTGATTCATATAAACAGATGTATCGTCCTGAAAATCCATGGACGAATGCTTATGCGAGTAATACGATGACCTCTTCGAGCGCCAATATACCGAAGGTGGTTTTTGATCAATACATTGAAGACGGAAGTTATCTGCGCTGTTCTGATATTACGTTGGGATATAGTTTGCCTAAGAAGATGATTGAAAAGATCGGATTTTCAAGCCTGAATGTATATGCATCTGTTAAGAATCCGTTTATTCTGACAAAATACACGGGGTATGATCCGGAAGTTAATTCATTTGCGTTTGATGGAACACGTCCGGGTATCGATATGAGTTCGTATCCGCATACCCGATCATTTATCTTTGGTATAAATTTATCATTTTAATTGATTATGAATAAAATAAATATATTGTTTTTGTTGCTTTTGTTGTGTGTTACCACTTCTTGTCTGGACGAAACACCTGCATATTCAGTAAACTCGAAAGTGGTTTATGAGAATGAAACATCAGCTCAAATGGCATTGAACGGAATTTATGGTTTAATGGCTACGCAGGGAGGGTTTTCTCAATTAATTCCTGAAATACATACGGAAGCGTCCGGGCTTTGCTGGACCTCTTTTAACCCATCCGACAACAGATGTCAATACACGAATGGTTTGATTCCGGTTGCTAATGAATTTAATGACCTTGTGTGGACGGCAATGTATAAGGCGATTTCGAATTGTAATATATTCATCAAAGGGTGTGAAAATGGGAGTCATTGGACTACCAAAGAAAATATGATTGCGCAGGCTAAATTTATGAGAGCCGTATGTTATTACAATTTATTGAGTTTTTATGGAGGAGTGCCTTTACGACTGGATGCTCCATCAAAAGATGATATTTCGATGGCAAGAAGTTCGCGCCAGGAAGTGATTGACCAGATCTTGCTTGATTGGAAAGAGGCTGCCGTTGCATTATCCGGAACAATGACAGCAGGAAGCGGAGTCCCAACTGCTCCGAGTAGATATTCTGCAATGGCCTATATCGCCAAGCTATATTGGTTATTAGGATCGAATGCGTGGGCGTTCGAACAAAATGACAGCTGGGCTGTAGACGTTCTTAAGAAAGAATGGCCCGAAATGAAATCAAGCCGCGAGTATTTTGAAGCGGCAAAAGTTTATGGGGATTCTGCGATTGTATTTGGGGGATTCGATCTTGAGCCTGACTTTAATACGCTTTTCGGTGGAAAACGGGTTCCTTTTTCTAAAGAGTTTGTTTTTGTTGTTAATGCGACCGGAAATACGACTATTAATGTAGGATATAATTCTTTGCATTGGACTTTTTCTCCTCAAAACTGTTCTCCGGGAGAGAGTTGGGGCCGTACACAGCCCAATAAGTCTTTCTACGATTGGGCGCATGGAACTTATAAGAGTGATCCGCGTCTGAAAGCCACGTTTACTTCTTCATGGGTGAAATATGTAAATAAGGCACCTTCAAATGAGACAGTATACTCTTATCCGGTGGTAACTAAAAGTGTTAACGATACTGTCTGGAAGGATACCATTATCCGAGGAAAACCGGTAAAGATTCCGATTGTTTCATTGAAAGTGAAAGTGGTCGATCAAATTGATTATGAAGAGTATGCAGACCCGACCAATCCGGTATTTGATGAGGTGAAAGATTCTTTGCTTATCAAAGCTTTTGCACAAACCAAAGGTGGAAATGACTGGAATATCAATGACTGGCCCTATTTTGCAAAACATATAACGATGGATTGTTCGGGGCGTTATGCAAATAATAATCTTTACGTGTACCGGTTTTCGGATTTACTTTTGCTAATGGCAGATGTGGAAAATGAGTTGGGTAATACGGCCAAAGCATTAGAATACGCCAATCGTGTAATGAAAAGAGCCCGCAATTCGGCGAAACCGGCTGCTTCTTATCCGCAAGACTGGACTGTTACTTCGCAAGAGGAGATTAGAGAACGGATATTTCATGAGCGACTTTTTGAGTTGGCTGCGGAGTATGATATGTTTAATGATACCCGCCGGCGCGGAATTGTTTGGCGAAAGAAACTGCTTGAAAGAAACAATAATCATCATACAACGAAAGCTTGTTATGAATACGGATTACAAAACAATTATACTTCTCGCTGGAGAGAGTATTATTATCCGAATGATGGGAAAGAAGATTGGACTGAATATTTGAAGCGGAATCAGCTTTTACCAATTCCACAGAAGGAGTCGAGCACAAATGATCAGATTACGACTAAAATTCAGAATTATGGTTATTAAGGATATCATGTAAGAGTGTTGATATAGTGCTCATAAATCAACTACCAGTCATATCAACCGATACGGCTGGTAGTTTTCAGTTGTCTTTATAAGAGAATAAGCTATTATGTTTAAAATAAAATACCTTGTATACTGTTTGATCTTTTTAGTTAGTTGTAAGGCTGAAAATTCGTCGCAAAAAGATTTATCGATTATACCAATCCCGCAGCAGATACAGTTGGGGTCGGGAGTTTTTAAATTTTCCTCATGTATGAAGATCCATTTGTCTGATACCATATTGTTTGATGGTATACAACAGGATATGGAAGATTTATTAGGCGGTATCGTGTCTTTTTCGATGACTGAAAATGGGACGGGCGCTAAAATATTAGTTCAACAGGATAAGACAGTAGGAGAGGAAGATTATCGGTTATCGATCGGTTCCAATCAAATTAAAATTAACGCCGCTACGAAAAAGGGAGCTTACTATGCTTTACAGACTATGCGCCAGATGCTTCCTGTTGAAATAGAGTCGAAGCCGGTTCGTTTATCAGCTTTAGAGCTTCCTGTTCTGACGATTACAGATTCACCCCGGTTTGCCTATCGGGGATTAATGCTGGATGTATCAAGGTATTTCATTCCGAAAGAAACGGTGATGAAAATTATTGACGCGGTGTCAATGATAAAGATTAATAAACTGCATTTGCATTTGGTGGATGATCAGGGATGGCGAATTGAAATAAAAAAATATCCAAAATTGACAGAAACGGGAGCTTGGCGCGTATTTCGCGAAGAGCCATTCCCTTTACGGATGGCACCCCGCTCAGCAGAGGAGCCTACACCGGTGGGGGGCTTTTATACACAGGATGATATTCGTGAAATGGTAGCGTTTGCTCAAAAAAGACATATTGAAATCATTCCGGAAATTGAAATGCCGGCACATACGGTTTCGTCGTTGGCTTCTTATCCTCAATATGCATGTCCGGTTGCAAAGGAGTTTATCCCGGTATTGCCCGGAATGGGCGGACGCAATTCTAAAGTGGTTTATTGCGCAGGAAATGATGCTTGCTTTACGTTTTTGCAGGATATTATGGATGAGGTAACGGCGCTGTTTCCTTCGGAGTATATTCATATAGGGGGAGATGAAGCTAATAAAACTTATTGGGAGAAATGTCCACTTTGTCAGGCAAGGATGAAGCAAGAGGGGATTGATGACGAAGAGGATTTGCAGGGCTATTTTATGAATCGAATGGCAAAATATCTTCAGTTAAAAGGTAAAAAGGTGATTGGTTGGGATGAGCTTACTAAGAGTAAAATACCGGAGGATGTAATCATTTTCGGATGGCAGGGAATGGGTGCGGCTGGTTATAAAGCGGCCGAACGGGGTCATCAGTTTGTCATGACTCCATCAAATACATTGTATCTGGATTATTATCAGGGACCACAATGGTTTGAACCCAGGGGATATTTCGGAAACAATACCATGAAGAAAATATATGACTATGAGCCTATTCTGCCAAACTGGGATCCGGCAGTAGCTGAAAATTTAATGGGAGTACAGGCTTCAATGTGGTGTGAGTTTATGAACTCTCCGGAACTGGTAGAGTATATGGTTTTTCCACGAGTTGCTGCGCTTGCAGATATAGCTTGGGCGCAAAAAAACACAAAAGACTGGGCCTGTTTCGTATCCCGGCTTGATAGCCTTCAGGAAAGATGGGACAGAATGGGTATTAATTATGCACGGTCGGCAATGAATCTGGATCATTCTTCTATCGCTAAGAATGATACGATTTATCTTACACTGTCATGTCAGCGGCCGGATGTGAAAATATTCTATACAATAGATGGTACATTGCCCGATTGTAACTCGCTGGTTTATACTGATACTTTAAAGCTTGATAAAGCGATGAATATTGCTGCAATCGCGATTAAAGATGAGCAAAATAAAGGCGAGGTGCTAAACCTTAATCTTGAATGGAATAAGGCTACTGCGAAAAAGATTTTAAATGAGAATCCTCAAATCCACTTACTTGTAAATGGATTAAAAGGGACCGATAAGCATACTGATTTCGAATGGTGTGGATGGTATGGCCAAGATGTTCATTTTACGATTGATTTGGGAAAAGAAACAGAGGTGTCGAAGGTTGAATTAGGACAAGTTCTGAATTACGGGGTAGGAGTGCATTTGCCTCAAAAGGTAATCATGACAATAACTAATGAAAATGATGTGCCGGTAATGACGCGGGAGAAAAAGTACACTATGGCAGAGATATATGAAGCTGCAATAGACAGGAGACAATTGGTTTTCGATAACCTGCAGACGAAAGGACATTATGTTCATGTACAGTTGCAAAGTCCGGGAAAAACGCCACTTTTTCATCATCGGAGTGGGCAAGATACATGGATTTATGTAGATGAAATTATGGTGAATTAATGTTGGTGAGTATTGTGTTTCGAAATGTAAGGTAGAAGGATAATCTCTAAAATACCCTAAAAATCAGTGCTTAATATTTTTTATAGAACGTGATATCTATCAAATATTGCTGATATAATGAGGTTGGTAAGAGGTTGAAACCCCGAGGGGTTAGATTGTACCTTGCATTGCAGGGTAGAGGTAGCTGTTATAACAAGTTACCTCTTTTTTTGAATGTGGTGTAATAAATATGTAACAAAAGTCTCATTTCTGTATCTTATCTTTGTAGTGTCAAAGGATTAATCAATCGGTCACGGTTTTTTGTTTGCAACCTTTTCCCTTACTTAATCGCATTTATTTATCTGTCCGCAGTAATTCAGCAAATTAGAGTTGTATATTAATTCAGTTTGTCTGCAGCATTGCCTTGTCTGTTAAATCGCATTATGTTTGGTATTCGGGTTTTGTTAACCGGAAAGAGCTACGGCATGAACTTTGTTGGTATTACTCATCACGTAGGGCTTTTCTAAACTTACTTCCGTCTTTGACTTAAATTTTAACCCCTAAACCAATTATCAATTATCAAACTAATGAGAAAGTTTGTTCTAAAATCTTTATTCTTGTTGGTGCCTTCTGCTTTCATGACTCCAGAAGCAATGGCACAGTATCTAATCAAAGGTAAATTAGTCGATGCTGAAACAAATGAGACGCTTATCGGTGCTACTGCAATTATCGAAGGGACTACCATCGGTGCAGCTACTGATTTTGACGGTTTATTTGAACTTAATTCACCATCAAACGGAAATGTAAAACTGATTTTCCGTAATGTCGGTTACGACGAAGTAAAAAAGGCTGTAAAAGTAACTACCGCTACAACCAATCTTGGAACAATTTCTCTTAATCCTACCTCTGTAGGTTTGGATAACGTAACTGTTATCGCGTCTGTAGTTCGTGCAGATCGTCAAACTCCTATCGCTGTATCTAACATCAAACTTGAAGTATTGGAAGAAAAACTGGGTAACCAGGAATTCCCGGAAGTGTTGAAACAAACCCCTTCTGTATATGCAACTAAGTCGGGTGGTGGTTATGGCGATTCTCGTATTAACATGCGTGGGTTCGACACGAACAATATCGGTGTACTGGTAAACGGTGTGCCGGTGAATGATATGGAAAATGGTAAAGTGTACTGGTCGAACTGGGCCGGCCTTTCGGATGTAACACAGTTCATGCAGGTTCAGCGTGGTCTGGGTGCGTCTAAACTGGGTCTTTCTTCTGCCGGAGGTACCATTAACATCATCACAAAAACAACCGAAGCTAAAAAAGGCGTTTCTGCCTCTGTTGGTATGGGTAACGACGGGATGAATAAATTCAGCCTTGCCCTTTCTACCGGCTTAATGGATAATGGTTGGTCAATCACGGCATTGGGTGCGCGTAATGCTGCGGACGGTTACATTCAGGGAACAAATTATGTAGGTTACACTTACTTCCTGAACGTATCTAAAATGATCAATGACGCTCATCGTATCTCATTTACCGGTTTCGGTGCGCCACAGTGGCACAACAAACGTGGTGTAATGCATACTGTTGAGGATTGGAAAACCAAACCGGGACAGGAAAAATACAATGCAACCATGGGATTCTATCAAGGTGAAATCACCGGTGGACCTTACGGTTACAATGAATACCACAAACCGCAGTTCTCTTTGAACCATTCATGGAACATCAATGAGAAATCATCATTGAATACAGCTCTTTACGCATCAATCTCTTCGGGAGGTGGTAGAGAAGCGCAGGGTGCAAACAGTAATTGGTTGACATGGAACAACAATACCGGTCGTCCTAATACAGATAAAGATGGAAACCAGACAACTAAGCTGACTCCAGACGGATATCTAGACTTCGATGCGGTGGTTGCTGCCAATAAAGAGGCCGGAAACTCGGGTGCTGTTTTGGTAATCGCTGAAAACCGTCACCAATGGTATGGTATTCTTTCTTCTTATAACAATCAGCTTACAGAAAACCTGAATATCACAGCCGGATACGACGGCCGTTATTATCGTGGTTACCACTACCAAGCGGTAGATGATTTGTTGGGTGGAACAGGATACGTTGAATCAAGACCGCTTTACGGACGTGAGCAGGGTACTGTACTTCAGGTTGGCGACAAAACAAACTTCGATAACATCGGAGAGGTACTTTGGCAAGGTGTATTCGGTCAGGCTGAGTATGTAAACGACCAATTGTCGGCATTCCTTTCTACATCGATCACTTACCAGGGATATCGTTACCACGCTCTTGATAAAGCTCCGGTAAACGGATCTCAGACTTCTGAAATGCAGAGCTTCCTTCCTTGGAGTGCAAAAGCAGGTTTCAACTGGAAATTCAACGAAAACCACAATGTGTATGTAAACGGTGGTATGTTTACGCGTGCCCCTTACTTCAATAATGTGTTTAAAAACTACACTACCACTCCTTATGAGGATACTCCTTACGAGAAAATCTATACAGTAGAGGGTGGATATACATTCAGATTGCCAAACTTCATTACAACGGTAAACGGATATTTTACACAATGGGATGACCGTGGTAAATCTGTTAGAGTGGGTAACGACCGTGCTATTCTACGTGGTTTGGATGCGCGTCATGCCGGAGTAGAGATTGAAACAACTTACAATCCTGTTAAAAACGTAGAATTGAAAGGTATGTTCTCTTATGGAGACTGGATTTATACCGATAATGTAAGTGCTTCGTTGTTTAACGAAAACCAAGAATCTCTTGGCGAGTACAACGCATATATCAAAGATGTGCACGTGGGTAACTCTGCTCAGATGACAGCTGCTTTGATGGGATCTTGGGAGATCATCAAAGGCTTGAAAGTAGGTGCCGACTGGAGCTTCTTCGGCAAAAACTATGCTGATTTCAATATTGATAACCGTAAAAACGAGGGTGACAACTACGATTCGTACAAAATCCCGAACTACTCGACAATCGATATGAACGCAAGCTACCGTTTGAAACTGAACAATGGTGTGAACATCTCGTTCTTCACGAATGTAAACAACTTGCTGAACAAAAAATATATCGCTGACGCGAAAGACGCGACAGTAGATGGTCAGAAAACGGCTTTGGTTTATTACGGATTCGGAACAAC